>JBJKRM010000272.1:0-3783 GCA_046704685.1 Rhizomicrobium sp. | reverse complement strand
ATCCCAAGCTTGTCACAGGGTTCCATGGCGATTGCCGGGATCCTGCCCAAATCTGCACGTTGTCGTCAGCGATCGTTCATCCGGCCCCTGCGAGGCTCGGGTCGATGGAAGGGCACGACGAAGGAGTAGGACGTTATGCGCTTTTCGAAGAACCTGAAGACGGCAGCAGTCGCCGGTCTGTTCGGTCTGGGATTTGTCCTGGCGGCGAGCGGTCCGGCTTTGGCGCACCGCGCTTATACGCAATGCAATCGCGACGGTGATCATTGCTGGCGCGTGGTGTGCGACAACGACGGTGACGATTGCAGCACCTATCGCCTGAACGCCGACTACTACGGCTATGGCTGCCATCGCTGGAATCGCCATTACTATCGCGATGGTGAGCGTGACCATTATCGCGGTTATGACCGCAGCGGCTATCGCCACTGGGTTTGCGACCGGGATGGCGATCGCTGCCACTGGTCGTACGGCCGCTGGTGATGGCAAGGCGGGTGGCTGGCTTGGCCGGCCACCCGGCACGATGCGTCAGGCCGGGCGCTTCCGGGCCTTGCCGGTCGGCCGGCTGTTGTGCACATCCGGCTTCGACTTGTCTTATAAAAGAACGGTCATAGCGCGCGGCGCCGGCACGGCTCGACAGCGGCTTGCGCGGCAGATCACCAGAGCTCCACAGAAAGCGCAGGGCATTGCGGCCGGGGTCAGACCTTGATCCGGCGCGGCTTGCGGGCGCGGGCGGTCGCCGGCGCCTTCGGCGTTTGATTGCTCCGCTCGGCGCTTTCCTTCTCCAGCCGGAGCGCGCGCAGCTTGGCGATCTGGCTCATGGTGGCGGTGCGCTGGCGCTCGATCTCCTTGCGCACTTCGTTGTCGCGCCGCTCGGCGGCTGCGAAATGGTCCTGCGCCTTCTTGCGCGCCGCGTCCCGCTTGGCTGCCGTCGGTGTTTCGATCTGTTGATTGCTGTCGTCCATCATCAATGCCTTGTTAATCCCCCAAAGGAGGAATGACGGCTCTCCGCCGCCGGATCAGACCGCCTTGAGACTGGGGGCCCTGCTGCCGCGCCGCGCAACCGGCGCGGGCGTCCGTGGCAACAAAAGCGTCAGGATCTGGAAGATGGTCCGGCGCGCCAATCGGCACCGGTCTGACAAGAAACCACGTGCCCCGCAGTGTAGCGGACATCGCGCCAAAGCACAAATCGCACGGCGTATGCGACGCCGGCAGACACCCGAATTCGTGGTGGCGGCCAAACGCCCGACAGCCTGATAGCTTCAGGATGCGCACCGAAACGAGACGCCGCCTCACACGCAGATGCGGCCCTGCATCAGCATCCAGAAGATCACCACCGGCGGCACGCCGATCAGCAGCGCATAGAGAAAATACTCGCCGGTGGCCAGCAGGATGTAGCGCCCGATGAGGGTGAAGATCTCGCCGCCTTTGAGGCCGAGCAGCGCGCGGTTGTCGAGCTTGAAGCGGCGGTAGTCGATGTCGGCGTGATCGACCTCGTAGGTGGTCAGGATCTCGCCATAGCGCCGGTTGAACTCGATGCGGCGGTCGTCGGCTTCCGCGGTCGCCAGCGCCTCGAAGGTGTTGAAGAGATCGGAGACCTCGCGGGCGCAGCGGTAATGGCGGTCGGCGTCGAGGGCGTAATGCTTGGCGCCTTCCAACAGGGTGATGGTGATCATCAGCACCGCCAGCAGCACCAGGGTGATGTAGACGGTGCGCGGATCGGCCGGCGCGCTGCATTTGTGCGCCACCAGCAGCAGAAGTGATATGGTGAAGATGTAGAAGCCGAGCATGACGATGGCGACGCCCGACAAGGTCTTCTTGAAGCGCAGGCGCTCGAAGGCGTTAAAGCGGCAGGCCTTGGTGTGCCACATCTTGCGCAACAGCTGATCCGCCACGCGATCGGGATGCGCGTCCATCCTGTTCCCCTCATCGATCAAGCCGCAGCGTTTATAGCGCGATCGGACGCCCCGGATGCCGCAGAGGCGATGGGTGCGACGATGAGGAGCATGGCGGCGCGCTCACCAGACGAGCTCGGTCTCCCAGCCGTCATATTCGCCGCCATGTTCGGCGGCGAGGCCGATCAGCAGCGATGTCACCTGCTCGATGCAGGTCTCGTCGGGGACGTCGCGGTGGAACAGCCGCGCGGAATAGCCGTGAAAGGACTTCTGCGGATCGCCGGTGCCGCGCAGCTTGAGCCCGGCCGCCAGGCAGGCTTCGACGAAGCGGGCGCGCGCCTGCGCGGTGGGAAAGGTGGCCCAATGGTCGATGTCGCGCACCCGCGCCAGCGGATCGCCGTGATCGCGTAGCGCCTCCAGATTGGCGGCGTTCATGTCCATCTGCTGTCGGCGCCGGATGTCGACCGGAGTTGTCATCCCACGCTGGTACGGTGACGCGGCAGGGCACCACAAGGGGGAAAACGCGGAAACCTTACTTTCGGCGGCGGTGTGTCTTTTTTTCCGAAAATTCTCTGCAGGTGGAACCCGGCGCTTCCGCTACGCGAAAGGGGATGGAGCGGATTCGAGATGAGCCCGAAGGGTTCCGATTCGGCGGCAGCGCGGTCCGTTGCGGTTGAGCCATCATGCCCAAGAGCGGGCGCGACGCAGCACGCCGTCAGGAGATTTTGATGGTCTTGATCTTGTGCGGCTTCGATGCCGGCTTCGGTGCCGCGGTCGCCCGGTCGGCTTCTTCCTTGGCCAGGCGCAGGGCGCGCAGCTTGGCCGTCTGCACGGCGGTGGCGGCCCGCTGGTCCGCGATCTCCTTGTGGATGTCGGCGCCGCCCCGCTGGGCCGGGGTGAACTGGTTTTCGGCGCGGGCCCGCGCCGCGTTGCGGCGGGCGGAAACGGGCGAGATGCTGTCGTCGGTCATGCTGTTCCTTTCGTTGGGCGAGCGCGGCGGAGCGGGCTCCGCCGCCTCTGTCATCACACCGCCTTCAGATTGACGGCTTTGGAGCCGCGCGCATCCGGCTGGATGTCGAACGACACCTGCTGGCCCTCATTGAGGCCGCGCAGACCGGCCGCTTCGACGGCGGTCATGTGGACGAACACGTCCTTGCCGCCGCCTTCCGGGGCGATGAAGCCGAAGCCTTTGGCGGTGTTGAAGAACTTCACAGTTCCGATGGTCATGTGCTTTCCTTTTGGCAACAAAAATTTCGCGCCGCGCGGGATACGCGGAACGGACGTGGAAAACGAGAGCATCAGCTGATCGAAAGATCCGTCTTGTCCCGCGCGCTGTTGGGCGTTCGTAACCAGTTGGAGCGCTTCGTCTGACGAGACGTAAGAACCACGTGTCGGGGACCTTACAGGGAATTGATTAAATACACAAACGGCCGCGCCGCCGTGGAGAAGGGAAACGCGAATTCAATTCCCGATTTTTCCGCGGAAGCCTTTGATGGGCCGAAGCAATCGCCCGACGCTTTGGCCTGCGCGAGCGTGCATTAAGGCGACCTGAGCGTGTTGTGAGCCGGTCTTTGCGACCGACACTCCCCCCACAACGTAGAACTCGAAATCAATTCCTGTTTTTTCCGTGGAAGCCATTGGCGGGCCGAAGCAATCGCCCGACACTCTGGGCTGCGCGAACGTGCAATTAGGCGACATGAGGGCGACGTGAGCCGGTCTTTGCGACCGACACTCCCCCCCAACGTAGAACTCGAAATCAATTCCCGGTTTTTCCGTAGAAGTCTTTGGCAGGCCGAGGCAATCGCCCGACACTTTGGACGGCGCGAACGTGCAAGTGGGCAACACGAGAACGACGTCAGCCGGCCTTTGCGACTGACACGCTGAATCCATTCAC
>JBJKRM010000271.1:0-7107 GCA_046704685.1 Rhizomicrobium sp. | reverse complement strand
GAGCTGCTTGAGCGGCAGCCGCGCCTCATAAAGCACGGCGTCGACGGCGATTTCGGCCTGGCCGATTTCGGTGGCGAGATGGCCTTCCCAGGTCGGGTCGCGGCCGAACTTCTCGCCCATGAACATCTGCATCAGCACGTCGCGGATCGGCTCGATGGTCGCGTAGGGCAACAGCAATTCGATGTTGCCGCCGCGATCCTCCATGTCGATGCGCAGCTTCTCCAGGATCGCGGCATTGGCCGGGCGCGCGATCGCCGCGAAGCGCGGATTGGTATCCAGCCGGTCGAGCGCGAAATTGATCCGCGACAGCGGTTCGAACGCGGTCGACATGTCCTCGAGGATCACCTCGGTCATGCGCTGGACCAGCGTGCGCTCGATGGTGGTGTAGGGCCGGCCTTCGATGCGCATCGCCGAAGAGCCGCGGCGACCGCCCAACAGCACGTCGACGATCGAGTAGATCAGGTTCGAATCCACCGTGAACAGGCCATAATTGTCGAGCTGTTCGGCGTGGAACACGGCCAGGATCGCGGGCAGCGGGATGGAGTTCAGATAGTCGCCGAACCGGATCGATGTGATGTTGTCCAGGCTGACTTCGACGTTGTCCGAGGTGAAATTGCGCAAGGAGGTCGTCATCAGCCGGACCAGCCGGTCGAAGACGATTTCCAGCATCGGCAGGCGCTCGTAGGACACCAGCGTTGAATTGATGATGGCCCTGACGCCCGACTTGTCCTGCAGCGCGTCGGTATTGACGTCGAAGCCGAGCAGCGAGTCGATTTCGTCCTGGTTGAGGATGCGCTCGGCCGGCGCGGCAGGGCCGTCGTCGACGCCGTCGACACCGGCATTGGCTGCCGCCGCTTCTGCCGCGAACGCTGCATCGATTTCGGCTTGCGTCGATATTTTATCAGGTGTGTCGGCCATGGCGTCCTATTGAATGATCATTTCTTTGAGCAACACGTCGCGAACGCGATAAGGGGCGGCCGCCACATTGGTGCGGCGCAGCAGCTCTTCCTTGATTCGCATGACGCCGGCCGAGCCCTTGAGGTCGTCCGGACGCAGCTCGCGCAGATAGCCCTGGAACTGGTCGACGATGCGCGGCATCAGCGCCTGGATTCCGGGCTTTTCTTCCGCGTTGAACAGTTCGAGGACGAGCGACAGCTTGAGATAGACGGGCGAGCCGTCCGGGCTCTGGATGTTCACGATGAGATCGGGAACGTTGTAATAGGCGACCTGCGGCGGCGTCGCGGGAATCTGCGGCGCCGAGGAGTTGGTGGCCACCAGCGGCTGGTCGTCGCCGCTGCCGCTGAAGACAAAGAAGTAAAGGCCGGCGCCGATGCCGATCAGCAAGAGCAGCAATCCGCCGGCTGCGATCAGCAGCAGCTTCTTGTTGCCGAGCAGTTTCTTAACGAAACCTTTCTTTTCGCCATCGGCTGGCGCGTCGCCCTCTTCCGCCTCTTCGGCATCAGGGTCTGCTTGCTTTTCCGGCTTGGCCATTGTCGTTCCGCCCAGACTCTGATGGGACGTTATGCCGGCGTGGTTAAGGAGTGGTTCAAAACCGCCCCCCCGGCAGAGTTCTCCCGGCAGGTTTTGCCGGGTGATGCGTTCCAGCCGCCGAAAAGGCCGGAAAACGGCGATCCGCCTCGTGGCACAGGCCCTGCAACCCCTGGGCTAGCAAGGACCAGAAAGGATCCCGGCCCATGGACAATGCTTCGCTTATCACCCTTTCCTACCAGCTTGCGGCCTACCGCTCGATGGACGTCATCGCCAACAACATCGCGAACGTCTCGACGCCCGGATTCAAGCGCGAAAGCCCGAAATTCGAGGAGCTGCTGGAGCGGGTTAAGCCGACCGGGGATTCCGGCAGTCAGCGCAGCCTCAGCTTCGTGCGGGACGCCGGCGTGGTCCGCGACCTGTCGAACGGCCCGATGATCAGCACCGGCTCCCCCTTCGACCTGGCGATCGCCGGCAAGGGTTTCTTCTCGGTGCAGACCGCCGCCGGCGTGCGCTACACCCGCGACGGCCACTTCACGCTCAATGCCGACGGCACTGTCGTCGACAGCCAAGGCAATCCCCTGCTGGGTGATGGCGGGCCGATCACGATCTCCGTCGATGACGGTAACGTCACGTTTGGCGCCGATGGCACGATCACCGGCAAGCAGGGCCAGATCGGCAAGCTCCAGGTGGTGGATTTCCCCAATGAGCGGGCCATGACCAAACAGGGCGCGAGCCTCTACGCCACGACGCAGACGCCGGTTCCGGCCGCCAATGCCAAGGTCGAGCAGGGCATGCTGGAAGGCTCGAATGTCCAGCCGGTGATCGAGATCTCGCACATGATCGAATTGATGCGCTCCTACCAGGCCATCGCAACGATGGAAACGAGCGCAGGCGACTTGAAACGCCAGGCGATCCAGAAGCTCGGCACGGTACAGTGATAGGGAGATAGTCGATGCGTGCTCTTTCGATTGCAGCGACCGGAATGTTGGCGCAACAGACCAATGTCGAAGTGATCGCCAACAACCTGGCGAACATGAACACCACCGCTTACAAGCAACAACGCGCGGCGTTCCAGGATCTTCTCTACCAGGACGTCCAGCAGCCCGGCGCCCAGTCATCCGACACCGGAACGCTGCTGCCCAACGGCATTCAGCTCGGTGCCGGTGTGCAAACCGCTGCCGTCTATCGCGAGATGAAGCCCGGCGACCTCAAGAGCACGTCCAATCCCTATGACGTGGCGATCAACGGCGCCGGCTTCTTCCGCGTCGAGATGCCCGACGGCACCGACGCCTATACGCGGGACGGCAACTTCTCGCTTTCGCCGGAAGGCCAGCTGGTGACCCAGCAGGGTTATGTCATCGCGCCGGGCATCGCGCTGCCGGCCACCACCACCCAGGTCACAATCAACACGCAGGGACAGGTGCTCGCCACTCTTCCCGGCCAGACCGCGCCGCAGAATGTCGGACAGCTCGAGTTGACGCGCTTTCCCAATGACGCCGGCCTCAAGGCCATGGGCAACAATCTCTACACCGAGACTGCCTCGTCGGGTTCGCCGCAGGCGGGCGTGCCGGGCTCGACGGGATACGGCACCATCCAGCAGTACTTCCTGGAGACCTCGAACGTCGATCCGGTTCAGGAGATCACGTCGCTGATCACGGCGCAGCGCGCTTACGAGATGAACTCCAAGGTGATCACCAGCGCCGATCAGATGCTTGCCGAAACCGCCAAGCTGGGAGGCTGATGATGTTGCGACTCTTTCTTCTTGCCTGGGCGCTGATGCTCTGCTGGCCGGCTTTCGGCGGCGTGCGTGTCGTCGTGCCGTCGCACGACATCGTCCGCGGCTCGACCATCAGCAAGTCCGACATGACCTACGCCACCATAACCAGCGACGTCATGCCCGGCACCGTCACCGCCATGAGCGATGTCGTCGGCATGCAGACGCGGCGCAGCTTGCGGGCGGGCGAAACCATCCGCTTGCAGGATGTCAGGCGGCCGATCCTCGTCGTCAAAGGCTCGACCGTGACCATGGTTTTCAAAGCGCCGGGAATCGTCTTGACGGCAAGCGGCCGGGCCCTGAGCGAAGGCGGCATGGGCGAGACCGTGACCGTGCAGAATCCGGCGTCCTACCGCCAGATCAGTGCGGTCGTCGTCGGGCCGGGCCAGGTCCTTGCCCAATCCAACACCAGCCAGATCGCCAGCATTGCGCCCTGAGAGGACTGCCATGACGTTCCGCAAAGCACTTCTCCTGATTTCCGCAGCCGTTCTCGTCTCGGGCTGCAGCACTTATGATCGGTTGTCCGATCTGGCGTCCGGCGGCCCCAAATTCGCGGCCATAAACAATCCGGCGCCGCGCGTCTCCGTGCCGATGCCACAGCCGCCGGTCGAGCCGCGCAGCCGCGACTCCTTATGGCAGCCCGGCGCGCGCAGCTTCTTCCACGATCCGCGGGCCTCGCGGGTGGGCGATCTCATCACGGTCAACATCTCGGTGGCCGATGCCGCCAAGATCTCCAACACCACCAGCCGCTCGCGCGCCAATTCCGACGACGCCAACCTCACCAACTTCTTCGGCCTGGAGAAGATGCTGCCGTCGACCATGGACCCGGGAAGCCTGGTGAAGATGGGCTCCGACACCTCCAATGTCGGTTCGGGATCGGTCGACCGCTCCGAGAAGATCAACCTGACGCTGGCGGCGCTGGTCACCCAGGTTCTGCCCAAAGGCAATATGGTGATCTCGGGCCATCAGCAGATGCTGATCAATGGCGAGATGCGCGATCTTGCCATCTCCGGCATCATCCGCACCGAAGACATCACCAGCGACAACACCATCGACTTGGCGCAGATCGCCGAGGCCAGGCTGTCCTATGGCGGCCACGGCATCATCAGCGATGTGCAGCAGCCGCGGCTGGGCAGCCAGTTGTTTGATATCCTGATGCCGTTCTAGGAGAGCGAATAGCGTGGATGACGGGAAAGACCCGTCATCCCTATTCGCTTATTCTTCAGTCGTCGCGATAGACCTTCTCGCGCCGCTCATGGCGTTCCTGGGCCTCGATCGACAAGGTGGCGATCGGGCGGGCATCGAGCCGCTTCAGCGAAATCGGTTCGCCGGTGTCCTCGCAGAAACCGTAAGTGCCATCCTCGATCCGGCGCAGGGCTGCGTCGATCTTGGCGATCAGCTTGCGCTGGCGATCCCGGGTCCTGAGTTCGAGCTGGCGTTCCGCCTCCGTCGAGGCGCGGTCCGCAAGATCGGCATGCGGCACGGTCTCGGCTTGCAGGTTCTGGATGGTCTCGCGGCTTTCGCGGAGAATGTCTTCCTTCCAATTGAGAAGTTTGCGCCGAAAATACTCGCGCTGCTTCTCATTCATAAAGGGCTCGCTTTCCGACGGCTTGTAGCCGGGCGGAAGTTGGGTACCCATGCACGCTCCTTCGCAGTGCCGCTCGTCGTGGCGGGTTATAACGGCCCGGGGATTTCGCTTCAATGAAGATTGCGAGAAGTTGTTAAGAAGGAAAAAGTCGCAGGATCAGGGCGTTGCCCTTTGTGCGGGCGTCCTGCCGCAGGTTGACGTAGCGGTGCGACGTCGTGGCCATGATAACGGCCATGGGGCGGCGGGCGTCGCAGGCAGTGTCCTCGCCGAAGCCGGCGATGGCGGTGGCCGGCGGCCGCGGATGGCCAAGTGCCGCAGCGCCCAAATCCCTTGCTTTACCGGCCATAACGGGGGTGGACAGCCATCAGGCGATGTCCTATATCCGCCCACCCTTTCAGGCAACGCGGGGTGGAGCAGTCCGGTAGCTCGTCAGGCTCATAACCTGAAGGTCACAGGTTCAAATCCTGTCCCCGCAACCAGCCTTGGCGACGCGCCCTCCGGCCGGAGAGGGCAGATGAACTGGTCGCACGTTACTTTCGTTTCAATTTTGGGCCTGAATGCGGTGGCGTAGGTTGCTGGCGAGAGCGTCCTGATCCCGGAAAATGTCCAACAAGCCTGTATTTTTTGACGAAACTGGCAAACGGGCCGCGCGTCTGTCGGTGCTTGGCTGGGTCGGTGCCATTCTCAGCACGGTTTTCGGCATCGCCTTCCTGGCCAGCATTCTCGCCACGCAGCGCGTCGAGGGGCCGCGATTTCCCGTCAAGCTGACCGCCAACAATCCGCTCGCCCGCAAGGTGGTTGACCCGGCGCTGCTCAAATCGGCCACACGCCTGGCCGCCGAAGCCCGGGCGCGCCAGCGCCAGATCCGCCGCTGGAAGTGGCGGCACGCCCATCGCAAACTGCCGGTCAAGGCTCTTTCTGCGGCGCTGAGCCCGCCCAATGGCAGGCCGTTGTCCATCGGCTTCTATGTGAACTGGGACGACGCCAGCTATCCCGCGCTGAAGAACGCCTTGCCCAGACTCGATTGGGTGCTGCCCAGCTGGCTGTGGCTGCGGGGCCCCAACATGGACTTCAAGGTCACGCTCGACCGCAAGGCGCTCAAATTGGTGCGCAACACGCGGCCGGGCGTGCCGATCCTGCCGGTGTTGCAGAATGCCGAGAACGGTGTCTGGAACGGCGAAGGACTGGCCAAACTGCTGGCCGACCCGGCGCGGCGCGCGGCGCTGGAGAGCAAGATCATCGCTTTTCTCAAGGCCAAGAAGCTTCAGGGCGTGGTCATCGATTTCGAAGGGATTCCGCCCAACTCCTATTCGGACCTCGGTTCCTTCCTGCAGGAGCTTTCCACCGACTTCGATCCGCATGGCTGGATCATCGTCCAGGCCGCGCCCTACGACATGGCCGGCTGGCCTTATGCGAAATACGCCGAGTCCGTCGATTACACCATGTTGATGGCGTATGACGAGCACGACGAGACCAGCCCTGCCGGGCCGATCACCGGGGAGTCGTGGTTCGAATCCACGCTCGACAAACGGATGAAGCAGCTGTCGCCCGACCGGACGATCATCGCCATCGGCAGCTATGCTTACGATTGGCACGGCGGCGACACCGCCGACGACCTCACCTTCCAAGGCGCCGCCATCGCGGCGCGCGATTCGGGCGCCCAGGTCGTGTTCGATCCCGACAGCAACAACCCGCATTTTTCCTACATCGAAAACGGGCGCGTGAAGCACGATGTCTGGTTCCTCGATGGGGTCACGGCTTTCAATGAGATCCATGCCGCCGACGTCTACCAGCCGGCGGGCTATGCGCTGTGGCGGCTCGGCAGCGAAGACCCTTCTGTCTGGTCGGTGTTCCACCGCCCTTACGGTGCGCCGGCGCCGGCCGCGCTCAAGCACATCCCGACCAACCAGGACGTCGATTTCGAGGGCGAGGGCGAAATCCTGCGGGTTGAAGCGGACCCCACGCCGGGCAGCCGCAGCTTCGAGATCGATCGCCAGACCGGCGACATCGATGACGAGACCTACACCCAGCTGCCGACCAGCTATGTCATCCGCGAAGTCGGTCAGGTGCCGCACGAGCTCGCCCTGACCTTCGATGATGGTCCTGACCCCGAATGGACGCCGCAGATCCTCGCCATCCTCAAACAGAAGCACGTCAAGGCGACGTTCTTCATCATCGGCGCCAATGCGGAAGCCCATCC
This sequence comes from Rhizomicrobium sp., assembly GCA_046704685.1. Lineage (GTDB taxonomy): Bacteria > Pseudomonadota > Alphaproteobacteria > Micropepsales > Micropepsaceae > Rhizomicrobium. Next base: position 54 of record JBJKRM010000271.1, on the reverse strand, counting down.
CGGTCTGGTCCAGAAGGTCCTGGCCGCCGGCGACGAGATCGGCAACCACACCTT
>JBJKRM010000270.1:0-4437 GCA_046704685.1 Rhizomicrobium sp. | reverse complement strand
TCCGCAGCTACGTCAATGGCGAGAAGCGGCAGGATTCGAACACCCGTAACTTTGTGTTCGACGTCTGGGACCAGATCGCCCATGTGTCGCAGGTCATGACCCTGGAGCCGGGGGACTTGATCTTTACCGGCACCCCGGGCGGTGTTGGTATGGCCATGAATCCGCCAGTTTTTTTGAAAGCTGGCGACCGTGTCCGCATTGAGGTCGATCGGCTGGGCGCCTTGGAGGCCGACTGCAGACTGGAGGATTAAAATCTTAACGGATTCGCGGCAATAATTCGCGCTTATAGCCGCTGGGCCATGTCCCGGAACGGCGAGTTCGTTACTATGTCGAGTGGGGCGGCGGGCTGGACCGCCAGTATCGAGGGACGAGTTCTATGGTGGCATTCCTGCGTTGGGCCGGTTCGATCGTGACCGGCACCCTGAACGGCATACTTAAAGTCATCCTGGCGGTCATACTTCTGTTCATCGTTTTGGGACTGATCGCTATGGCGCGCGGCGACCGTTTGCCGGGCAACATGGTGCTGGCGATTGATCTGCGGCACCCGATTGCGGACTCCGCGCCGGACACTTTCAGTTTGGGAGGGCGGCCGCTGACAGTAATGAACATCGTTCTAGGCCTTGATGCGGCGGAGCATGACAATCGCGTCAAGGGCGTGTTCATGCGCGTCGGGGGCGGCAATCTTTCGATTGCGGAGGCCGAGGAGATTGGGGCGGCGATCAAGCGCTTCCGCGCTTCGGGCAAATACGTCATTGCCCATGCCCAGAGCTTCGATGGAGCCGGCCTGGGCGATTATCTGCTCGCGACCTATGCCAACCAGATATGGATGCAGCCGAAGTCTCCGTTCTCGGCGTCCGGTGTTGGCGGTGGCGAACTCTTCATTCGTGGCCTCTTGGACAAGATCAAGGCCGAGCCGCAGATCGCCAAGCGCAAAGAGTACAAGAGCGCGGCCGATATGTTCATGGAATCGGACATGACCAAGCCGGACCGCGAGCAGCTCGAGGCTCTCATGAAGTCCTGGTACGACAGCGCCGTGACGGCGGCGGCCAAGGACCGCAAGATCAGTCGCGACGCGATGGTGGCGGCCCTGGAAGCAAGCCCGCAGTTCTCCGAGGCTGCCAAGGCCAAGAAGCTGATCGATCGCACGGGCTACGATGACGATGCGCTGAATGCGGCCATCAGCAGGGCCGGCGGCGGGGCGCAGGCGATCACGCTTTCGCAGTTCGTTGCAGCCAAGCAGGCTGGCTCAAGCTACGGCACAGGTCCGCATGTCGCGCTGGTCGAAGCGGCGGGCGATATCGTCGAGGGGACGGCCAATCCCGGTCCATTCGGCAGCGGCAACGTCATTGCCGGCGATGACATGGCGCGTGCCATCCGTCAGGCCACGGCCGACAAGGACATCAAGGCCATCATCCTGCGTGTGGACTCGCCCGGAGGGTCGGTGACGGCCTCCGACCAGATCCTGGACGCGGTGAAGAAGGCCCAGGCCGCCGGCAAGCCGGTGGTTGTCTCGATGGGGTCCTTGGCGGCGTCGGGCGGCTATTACATCTCGCTCTCGGCCAACAAGATCGTGGCCGAGCCGGGGACGATCACCGGATCGATCGGTGTGCTGACCGGCAAGGTCTCGATCGGCAACACGCTGGCGCAGATCGGGGTCAAGGGGGAGCTGGTCGGCGTCGGCAAGAATGCGCTGATGGATTCCGATCTGCAGCCCTATACGCCCGAGCAATGGAAGGCGGTCAATGACGAGGCCGACGCCATCTATGCCGACTTCACCAAGAAGGTGGCGGAAGGGCGCAAGATGCCTCTGGCCAAGGTTCAGGAAATTGCCAAAGGCCGTGTCTGGTCCGGCGCCGACGCTTCCAAGATCGGCCTTGTGGACAAGCTGGGTGATTTCTGGGTGGCCGTCGGTCTGGCCAAGCGCCTCGCCGGCATCCCCCAGGGCGACCGGGTGCAGTTCAAGCTCTATCCGCGAAAGAAGGGTTTCATCGAAACCATGGAGGATTTCTTCGGCCACAACGACGAAGTGGAAGCCATCGCGAACTTCAAGGCTTTGATGACCTCGCCGGTGGTTACCCACGCGGTTCACGCCATCAAGAACACGCCGCGCGCCGACATCGAGCTGCGCGCCGTCAATATCCCCGAATAGTGGGGCACAAGCCTCATGCCGTCTCGGCATGGGGCTTTGGAGAAAGACAGGGCGGCGGACCTCGGTCCGCCGCTCTTTTTGTGCCGCGTCACGATCGTGCCTGTGCCGTAATCGATAGTTATAATTTAGTTATATTGTAATAGTTTATTTTAAAAAATATATACGCACTATAGCTATTAATAAATAGTTAAACGTTATATTTGCGCAATTATGCAACTATTTTTCACTTATTTTCCCCACATCGTGAGAAACTTGCCAGGACAATAAATTGCCTTGCTTGACCACCAAACCCGGTCTTGCACGCCCCACCGCAGTAGTACCGTACAGCGCCATATGGGAGGAGCGGCCGAACCGCCCTGTTGTTGTCCGCTGCTGCCGGGCGGACTACTAGTGTCGCGGTTCCGAAATTCGCCGGAAGCCGATATCGAGTGGGGGCGAATTTCGGAATCGGGACACTAATGCGCCTTCACCACCAATCGCAGTGAGACACCCATGTCAGCCAAGAAAGATGCTCCCGACGTCAGCACGCTTCCCTTCGAAGCGGCCTTGAAGGAGCTGGAAGGTATCGTTGCGCGTCTGGAGCAGGGGCAGGTGGATCTGGAAGACTCGATTGTTCTTTACGAGCGCGGGCAGGCGCTGAAAGCACACTGCGAAAGCAAGCTCAAAGCCGCGGAAAGCCGGCTCGAGAAGATCGTGCAAAACGCGGGACAGGTTTCCACGGAAACCGTCGATGTCGGATGAGGCTGACGCTGATCGGATAAATCAAGGCGCTTGAACGCGTGCCGCTGCCGGCGGCAGATGTGGTTGATAAGCCTTGCAGTTTCCAACCCCTGCAAAGCCCTCCAGGGGAGCGGGCTCTCGTTGGTTACAGTCTCGGCGCCATGGTAAAGTCGGCCGCGAGGCATGATCAGAACGGCGGGCGGACAGACGGGTTAGCCAAACCCAGGCTGTTGCACTTTTGCCTCCGCCATGGTGCGCCGCCCAAAAAGCCGTGCCTTACGGAACACGATCGCACTTTTATTTTCCTTAGCGGTGGAAATAACCCTCAGGGGCGCAGTCCATTGAAAAAAAGCTCTAACTTGATTTCTCTCTGCAAAAGACTGAGTTTTCTTAGCGGGCGGCCGCAACACGAGTAGGGGTTTGTGTCCAAGAGTGCGGCAAGCGGAGCAGTGTATGTCTACAGATAGTAAAACGCCTCTTCTGGACGGCGTTTCGTCGCCCAGCGATTTGAGAGTGCTGCCGCGCTCTGATTTGCAACAACTCGCGGACGAGCTTCGCACCGAGCTGGTTGACGTGGTCTCGGTCACCGGTGGGCATTTGGGGTCGAGCCTGGGGGTGGTCGAGCTCACAGTTGCCCTGCATTACGTTTTCAACACGCCGGAAGACCGCCTGATCTGGGATGTCGGGCATCAGGCCTACCCACACAAGATTCTCACCGGACGCCGCCCGCGCATGCGTACCCTGCGGCAGGGGGGCGGGCTGTCGGGTTTCACCAAGCGGTCCGAAAGCGAATACGACCCCTTTGGCGCCGCGCATTCGTCCACCTCGATTTCGGCCGGCGTCGGCTTCGCCGTGGCGCGTGATCTGAAAGGCGATGCACGCAATGTGGTTGCCGTGATCGGCGATGGTTCCATGAGCGCCGGCATGGCCTATGAGGCCATGAACAACGCCGGCGTGGCCGGCACCCGCCTGATCGTGGTGCTGAACGACAACGATATGTCGATCGCGCCGCCGGTGGGGGCTTTGAGCGCCTATCTCTCGCGGCTGGTGTCGTCGCGGCCCTATCGCGGCGTGCGCAAGGTCGCCAAGCGGGTCGCCCTCAGGCTGCCGCGGGCATTGGCGATTGCCGCCCGCCGGGTCGAGGAATACGCGCGCGGCATGGTCACTGGCGGCACGCTGTTCGAGGAGCTGGGCTTCTATTACGTAGGGCCGATCGACGGCCATAACCTCGACCACCTCATTCCGGTTCTCGAGAATGTGCGCGATATGGGGAATGGGCCGATCCTGGTCCATGTCGTGACCAAGAAGGGCAAGGGCTACGCGCCCGCCGAGAACAGCGCCGACAAATACCACGGCGTCACCAAGTTCTACGTCGTCACCGTCGAGCAGAAGAAACCCAAGACCAACCGCCCGGCCTATACCAGGGTGTACTCGGACGCGGTGATCGCCGAAGCCAAGGCCGACCCGCGCATTGTGGCGATCACCGCCGCCATGCCCGCCGGCACCGGCCTCGACCGTTTCGCCAAGGAATTCCCCAACCGCTTCTTCGATGTCGGCATCGCCGAGCA
>JBJKRM010000269.1:0-3558 GCA_046704685.1 Rhizomicrobium sp. | reverse complement strand
AAATCACGATCGCCGTGATGTAGGCGATCGCCACAGGTCCGAACAGCTCACCCGGAAATCCCGGCAGCAAAGCAACCGGGAGGAAGAGAATCGACGTCACGAGCGCGCAGATCACGACCTTCGTTCGTATCGCCACTGCCGCATCCATAATGACCTGTAGTCGCTGCGATGCGGTATCGCCAACCGGTTCCTGCAGCAATTTACGTTGAATGGTGATGCCGTGAGCGACCGAGTCGTAGACGATCTCCGCCAGCGCGATCGCCAGTCCGGCCAGACCGAGTGTGTTGAGCGGAACGTCGACCAGCTGCAGCGCCGCCACAGTCCCCAGCACGGAGACGACGATCGGCGCGTAGGCCGCGGCGATCGTCCGCCAGTCCCGCAGCGCCACGAGGAGGACGACCAGGGTCGCGATCGCGCCAAGCACCACCAGGCGAAGCACGTTACCGACCGCGAGCCGACTGAACGCAGCGGGCGCAAAGACTTCGGAGTGGATACGTATGTGCTGACCGCGCAATTCCCGGCGCAGCCGCCCCACCTTGCTTCGAACGCGTGCCGCCACAGCCGGCGCCGCCGTGCTCGCCGCTGAGGTGGGTGCGGCCGCTGTTCACGAATTCATGCGGCGGTTGGTTTTCACGGTGCTGACCGGCAATGGTGACATGCACCTCAAGAACTGGACCCTGCTTTACCCGCACAGCCGGGCCCCCGTTCTGTCACCCGCCTATGATCTGGTGGCGACGGTTCCCTACCTCCCGAGAGACAATCTGGCCCTCAACTTCGGCGGCGAGAAGAACATCGGCCACATCATGCCCGATCAGGTGCGCCGTTTCGCCGAAAAGGCCGGTCTGCCGGTCAGCCAGCTATGGACGATTGCGCAGGAGACGTCGGCCCACATCGTGGGCACCTGGCGTGATCACGCTGTCAAGGATTTGTTGCCCGCAGATGTCCGCCAAGCGATCGACAAACAGATTGGGCGCGCAGCTATCTAATCGAACCGAAGCATCGCGAGGCGACGCTTATGGTAAGTTTTCGGGATACGACTTTAATTGCATACGACAGCAGTGAGATCGAGGCGGGCGGCAGGCCGCAGTGCCTGCAAGCCGGCTATTCCGGCAGCAGTTCCCCCGAACCGCCCATCTCCTTCGGGAAGTCCTTCATCTTCGGCAAACCGTCCTTGATGCTCAGCACCTTCTCGCCGTAGGAAACGTGTACGGCAGGTTTGAACTCAAGCGTGGGCAGCACGGCGGCGTAGACGTCAATCAGTTTCATCGGGGGATGATCGGTGAAGACATGACCGCCGCAAACCTTGCACCATTTGCGCAGGCTGTTCGCGGTCTTGTGGTACGTGCCGATGTGATCCGCCCCTTTCAGTATCTTCAACGCATCCGGTTTCCACAGCGTGAAGGCGATCACCGGGCCCGCCGACCAGTGCCTCCAGGACTCGCAGTGGCAGTAGCCCATTGCCGCCGGCTCGCCGCTCACCGAGAATTCGACCGCCCCGCAAAAGCATTTGCCCTTGTGCTCGCTCATGTGGCACCCCCGAGTTGCTGATGAGGCCATCATGGGCCCAGACCGCGCCTGCCGCAAATCCACGGGGACGCCGTGACGGCTCTGTGCCGCACTCGGCCGCTTGTACTTGCCGCGCTCCAAGCGCTTGTACCAGATCGCCGGTCCCGTGCGATTCCTGATAATCGCCTTTTTCTTTGATATGCATTGGTGGCTGCTGACCGCAGAGGATGGGTATTACGTAACGAGCGACCATCCCGTGGCGCGAGAAATCACGATGACGAGAAGATCGCTGCGCTCGCGGAGACGTACCGCAATTCGCGCCCCGAGATGCGCCTATCTGGACTCAGGCCGAAAAAATTCGCAGCCATTAAAGTCGCTCGACGTCGTCCGAAGGAAAAATAAGGATCAGGCTCGCTGCCCCTTGGACTTGTACAGCGCTACGCCCAATAGCGATTCTCGGCAGAGGCGGAACTCCCTTTGCGGCGCTCTTACACGATCCGTGCGAGGATTCCCCAAGGCCAAGCTTATGGCAAGTTTTCAGGAAACGACTTTATTCCAGAAGATGCGACTTTAATTACATGCGATAATTATTGTCTCTTTCTAGGGTCTCCCTACTCAACCGTCACACTCTTGGCGAGATTTCGTGGCTGGTCCACGTCAGTGCCTTTGAGAATGGCGACATGATAAGCGAGCAGCTGCAAAGGAACCGTATACACGGCCGGCGCCTGGAAGAAGGTGACGTGCTTGGGCATCTCGATGACCGTAACACCGTCGCTCGGCTGCAGTCCGGACTCCGGATCCGCGAATACGATCAGCTCACCGCCTCGAGCGCGCACTTCCATCAGAATCGATTTGAGCTTCTCTAACAGATCGTTGTTCGGCGCGACGGTGACCACGGGCATATCGGCGTCCACCAGCGCGAGCGGGCCATGCTTGAGCTCGCCGGCGGGGTAGCTTTCCGCGTGAATGTAGGAAATCTCCTTCAGCTTCAGCGCGCCTTCCATGGCGATGGGGTAGAGTGCGCCGCGGCCGAGAAACAACGTGTGATGCTTGTCGGCAAAGCGCTCGGCAAGCTTGTAAATTGTGGGATCCAGAGTCAACACCCGCTCGATGAGCGAGGGCAGTTCGACCAGGCGCGTGACCAGGCCCCGTTCGCGCTCGGCGTCCCCGCCCTGACGGCGCGCCAGCGCGATCGTCAGCATGGAAAGCGCCGCCAGCTGGGTCGTGAACGCCTTGGTCGAGGCGACGCCGATCTCCGGTCCGGCGCGAGTCAACATCACCAGTTCCGATTCGCGCACCAATGAGCTTTCCGGAACGTTGCAGATGGCCAGCTGCGAGAGATAGCCGGACTGCTTCGCCAGACGCAGCGCCGCCAGCGTGTCAGCGGTCTCCCCGGACTGGGAAATGCTGACGAACAACGAGTTTGGAGGGACCAGAGGGTTTCGGTAGCGGTATTCGCTGGCGATGTCGACGGCACAGGGAAGCCGGCAGATCTGCTCGATGAAGTAGCGCGCCACGGATGCGGCGTGATAGCTGGTGCCGCAGGCCACGATGTGCACGCAGTCCACGCGCTTGAAGACTTCGGTGGCGGCCGGACCGAACGCGGCCTCGAGCAGCCGGCCCTCGGCCACCCGCTCGGCAAGCGTGTCGGCGACGGCGCGCGGCTGCTCGTGGATCTCCTTGAGCATGTAGTGGCGGTAGGGTCCTTTCTCCGCCGCATCGGTGCTGAGCTCGCTCTCGTGCACCGGCCGGCTTACGGCATTGCCGTCCCGGTCGATGATGTGCACGCGCGTGCGGTGGATATCCGCCACATCACCTTCCTCCAGGAAGATGAAGCGCCGCGTCACGGGCAGCAGCGCCGCAATGTCCGAGGCGACAAAATTTTCCTCGACGCCGAGGCCGATGACGACCGGGCAGCCCTGGCGCGCGACAACCACGTGCTGCGGATCCTGTTCGCTGATCACCGCCAGCGCGTAGGCGCCCTGAAGCTCGGCCACCGTGGCGCGCACCGCCTTGAACAAGTCGTGCGAAGCGCTCAAATGAAAATGAATG
>JBJKRM010000268.1:0-3998 GCA_046704685.1 Rhizomicrobium sp. | reverse complement strand
ATCGGAAACGATCGGGCCCTGCTTGCTGCGGCGGATGACAACGTCTTTGTCGAACCACAGACGGGTGCGGATGGTTTCGCGGCGCTCGGTGAGTGTCTCGCCTGAGACGTCATAGAGCTCCGATTGGGCGGCGCGCATATTGGTGCCGCTCCAGGCGATGTCGTCGTTGCGGCCAAGACCGATGATCGGCAGCCCCGGCACCATCAATCCGACCGCGTGATAGGAGGGCGACTTGACACCGACCAGCAGCCAGAAATTCGGCAGCGTCAATCCCAGATGCGGGTCGGCGGCGAGCAGCGCCGCACCACTCTCGCTGTGCGACGGGGCGACGGCCACCGCATTGCTACCGGACCGGCTCGACCCCTTCAGCAGCTGCTGCAGCAGGGCTTTCTGACTGGTGGAGTCGAAGCTTGGCGTGGAATCGCCCCCCGCCGCCAGCGCGCGCTGCCAGACCTGTGCCCATTGCGGCGTCCGACGCGCCCGCAGCAGCGTGGGATAGACGAGCCAGTTGACATCGGTACCAGCCAGCCGCCCGATGGCGATGAGATCGCGGATCGTCCAGGGCTCGTTGCGTAGCCCCAGGAGGCCGTATTCCGGCGGCTTCACTTTGGCGTGCGCCTGGTACCAGTTGAGGCCGTCGACAAAGGCCTGCAGCCAGGCGCGTGTCGCCCCCGGCAGCTTGGCTTCCACTTCGGGCGCGGCATAGCCGAAATCGATGGTGCGAAGCGTCCGGTCGATGTCGTTGGTGAACGGCCCGGCCGATTCCGACAGGCGTCCTTGCACCACGCGGCGCAAAAGAGCGATCTGTCCCAGCCGAAGATGGGCGTGAACGAGCCCCAGCGAAAACGCCAGGTCGCGGTCGCTCTCGGCTTCGATCCAAGGCACGCCATGCACATTCCAACGGATGGTCACCGGATGCTCCAGCGGCAGCCCTTTGGCCGGGAACATTGCCAGCCGGTCTTCCAGGCTCAGCGGCTTGGGATCGAGCGCACCACAACCGCCCAGCAAAACCGCAGCCGCGAACATCGCCCATCCGCGCCAGCCACGACGTGTCGGTGATCGAGCCATGTGCAGTCCCGGCTTGTTGTCCCGCGGCTACAATGCCGCGTGCCGGACGATCGGTCGAGACAGGACGGCGGGACTTAATGCCTCTTGCGCTCGAGGCGGGCGCAGAAGATGCCGGGCTGGCCGGCCACATAGGGAATATCGTCGAGCAGCGAAGCGTAGAGATTGTGGTCATGGCGAACGCCATAGGTCCGCACACTCATCGCTTCGAATTCGGGGCCAAACAGCTCGATGACGCTTTCGTCCAGATGATGCGGTTCGGTCGGGGTCGGCGTGTGGCCGATCTCGACGATCAAGAGCACGCGGCCGCCGGCTGCGGTGACGCGCTTGATCTCGCGCACCGTGGCGGCGACGTCGTCAACATGGTCGAGGCTGTTGAAAGTGGAAACGCCGTCGAAATGACCGTCCGGAAACGGAATCGCTTCCGACGGCGCCGCGCAATAGGTCATCGCCTGCGCATCGCCGGCCAGCCTGCGATAGTCGTCGGCCAGCGGATCAAGCCCGATGCGTTCGCGGGCGTTCGCAGCCCACTCCAGGCTGCCGCACGGGCCGCAGCCGATATCGAGCAGGGCCTTGCCGGCGTAGTCGTCGCGTGTGAGCCCGAAGAAGGTGGTGAAGAAGTGCTCGTAATGCGCCCGTTCGTGTTCCAGTTTGACACGGTCATTACGGATCGGGCGCGTGACGCCGCGCCAATAGCGCAGCTCATGATAGCGCTTGAAACCGTTGCGGGCCGCCGGCGGCATGATGGAAAGGGCGGAGTGAACGACGATCTTGGCAGTGGCGCGCAGCATCATGACCTCCGTCCCGCAGCGGGACCGTTGCGGTGTTGAGAGGGACTCGCTGCAAGCCGCAGGCCAAGGCCGCCATTCCGGCGCCTGCCACCTCTGTGTCATGTCGCGGGCATGGCGCATCGGGACTTCCGGGAGGGCAAACGCGGCTGGAGTCCGAATGACGCAAATCAGTCGCAATCGTCCGAATTTTCACCGGCAGAGTGGATCAATCGCTTAACGCACCGAAACCGTTGAAAAACTCGCATTCATGGCGCCGTCGTCAGAAAGTTTGTTTCACTGACCGTACGACCTGCTGCCGGTTTTCGCTGCGTAAATTGCGGTGGGAAAAATGGAAACCATGAGCAAATTCCAATAAGCTTCCAGCCATTGTTGGGTCCGGGTGGGTATCGATGGGCTTGTCACCGCTGCAGAAGGCAGCCGCACAGGCGATCGTCAATATTTTTGAGACGGGGTCGGTTCGCGGCGATTACGGAGAGGTGACGCTCATTCCGGGCGATTCCGGTCAGCTGACCTATGGCCGGTCGCAGACCACGCTGGCGAGCGGCAACCTGTTCCTTCTGATCCAGGACTACTGCAATCACAACAACGGCGTGTTCAGCGCCGCGATGAAGCCTTATCTGCCCCGGCTGGAGGCGCGCGATCCGTCGCTGAACAGCGACATCACTTTTCGCGAGATGCTGAAGGATGCCGGCGACGATCCGGTGATGCACGATGTCCAGGATGCCTTCTTCGATCGCATCTATTGGGACCCTGCCGTGCGCTCGACGGCGGCAATCGGCGCCAAGACGGCGCTCAGCACAGCCATCGTCTATGACAGCACGGTGCACGGCTCCTGGGCCCGCGTGCGGGACATCACCCGCCAGCGCTATGGCAACCTCGTCGATATCGGCGAGGACGTGTGGATGCCGCATTACGTCGAGACGCGGCGCGAATGGCTGGCCAATTTCCCCAATCCGCTGCTGCACAAGACGGTCTACCGGATGGATGCCTTCAAGAAGATCCTGGAGGCCGGCAACTGGAAGCTGAACCTGCCGCTGACGGTGCGCGGGCAGACGATCACAGCAGATATTCTTTCGCCCAACGTTCCGGTCAACGTGCCGGCGGAGACCGCGCCACGACGCCTGCTCAGCCTGAAGTCTCCGCCGCTCAAAGGAGACGATGTCGCCTGGCTGCAGCGGCGCCTGACGCAAGCCGGATTCAAGGTGGACGACAGCGGCACGTTCGACAAGGCAACCGACGAAGCGGTGCGCGCCTTCCAGAAGAAGAACAACCTGGTGGTGGACGGCGTTGTGGGACCCGTGACCCGCGCCGCGCTGGAAGACATCCCCGTCATCGACCAAGCCAAACCCGATTTGAAGAACGATTCGATGCCGGCGGTTGCGCCACCACCTGCCGCGCCGTCGCCCGCGCCTGCTGCGCCAGCTCCGGCTGTCCCCGCTCCCGCCACACCCGCGCCGGCCACACCTGCGCCTTCGCCCGCAACGCCTGCCCCCGTTCCACCAAAGGAGCCGCCGATGAGTACGCCTGCCGCGAGCCCCGAAGTGGTCGCCGAAATCAAACAGCACGTCTCGAATGAAGTGCAAAACGCGGTACAGAAGATCGAAGGCAGCATCAAGGACGAGCACAAGCAGATCGCCGACAAGCTGCCCACTGCGGAAACCTGGGTTTCGCTGATAAACCGCCTTGCATCAGGTACCGAGCAGCCCCGCAAAGCCATCAAGGACTACATCCTGAAAGGTCACCCGGCATGGGCGGCCGGCCTCAGCGCCGTGATGATCGCCTTCACCGAAGCGCGCGACTGGCTGGCCTGGGTTTATGCGGGCCCGGTCACCACGATCGTCAAGCCGGTACTGCCGGGCGCCATGCCGAACTTCCCGCAAACCTTCCAGGACGTGCCGAATTTCTTCTCGCAATGGGTGCACTACATCCAGTTGCTGGCGGCCGCAACGCCCAACGAATGGATGTTCCGCATCCGCGCGGCAGCCATCGCCCTGCTTGCCTATGCGCTCTACCGGCTGGTGAAACGCGGACGCCCGGATGTGAAAGAACTCGAGAAGCAGCTGAAGCAGGCACAGGAGACGGTTCAAGAACTGCAGACCGCCACCAAAACCTAGCGGCGTCCGCGGGGGGAGTGTCATGGAC
>JBJKRM010000267.1:0-7334 GCA_046704685.1 Rhizomicrobium sp. | reverse complement strand
AACCGATGTGCGCCATGGGCGACCTCGTGGATGCGCTGTCGGCCATCCGGTTGCCGACCGTGCGCATCACGCCGCCTTGCGAGGTGCAGGGGGCTTACGACATCTGCGTCGACAATCGCCGGGCGGTTTTTGACCTCACCGACTATTTGATCGGGCTCGGCCACAAGCGCATTGCTTTCATCAAGGGGCCTGCCGATCACAGCGACGCCAACGAGCGGTTCGACGTCTTCTGCCAGGCGATGCAAGCGGCAAATTTGCCGGTGCTCGACGAGCTGTGTGTGCAGTCTGCCACCTTCGAATATGATTCCGGGCTGGCGGCTGCCGAAAAACTGCTGTCCGCCACCCCGTTGCCGACCGCGGTGTTCGCCTGCAACGACGAATTGGCCGCCGCCATGCTGGCGGTTGCCTCCTCGAAAGGCGTGGCGGTGCCCGGCGATCTGTCGGTGGTCGGCTTTGACGACGCGCCGATCGCGCGCCTGGTGCGTCCGCAGCTCACCACCTGCCGCCAGAACATGGAGCTGATCGGCTATCTGGCGGTGGAGTTCATCATGAACCCGTCGGCCTCTCCGGAGATTTCGACCTGCAACCAGCCCTATGATCTGGTGATCCGCGACTCTGCCGCGCCGCCGAAGACTTCATAAGTTTGCGCTATGGGCTGCTGGGGACAACCGTCACGGTGACGCGTTTGTAGCGCGTCAGAGGCGGGCTGCCTTTGTCCGTGACTTTCAGGATGAACGCGATGGTCTGCGGCTTGTCGACGGAAGGCGCGGTGACACTGACGTTGCAGCGGTTCTCGGCGCTGAATTGGATCGGCGGGCCTTGGTAGGTTCCGGCCTCCGGATACGCGAACCACAGATAGCTTAAGCTGTCGCCGTCCGGATCGCTCGAGCCTGTGGCGCTCAGCAGAATGGTCGCGCCGGACGTCACCGTGAACTTGTCGGGCATCCCGAGGGCCGGGACCGGCGGATGGTTCGCCTCGGCGTAGGGCTTCACGGTCCAGGCCATCCGCGCCGCGAAGTCGTTCTGGAAATCGTCGCGCCAGCGCCACAGCGTCACCCAGCTGCCGGTGAAGGTATGGTCGCCGGGCTTGACCGGGCGGCCGTATTGCGATGCCACCTCCGGCGTATAGCTGTCGCTGGCATTGGTCCAGATCGGCCTCGGCTCGGGCCGGGCAGGGACGCCCCCGTTGACCGTGCCGTCGGGCGCCAGTTTGGTGATGTCCGGGGTGTAGAGTTCGTAGCGTCCGCCCCAGCCGCCGCGATTGGGATGCTCCGGATCGTTGAGGCCGTTGGGGATCAGCCCCAGCCAGGACGGCGTATCGCCTTCCATGCCATAGGCCACGTCGGGATAGACCGCCCCCAATGGGCTGTGGATCTCCTGGATGTGCTTGGCCAGCCAGGAATTGCTGATCGTGGTGTTGTCGATGCCGGGCACCACTTCGTTGATCGCGCTCCAGACAGACCGAATGCGCATAGCTGCCGGGACTGACAATATAGAAAAGCTTCGGGAACTTGGTGCGTATCCAGATGCCGCTGTCGTCCTGATCGGAAATGGCATAGACGCGCAGCTTGGCGACCAGGCGCGCGGTTTCCGCCGCGCTGTGGGTGTTGCGGATCGTATCGAGGGCCTGGGCCAGTGTGTTGGCACCGCCCCAGACCGAGATCCACAATGGACGGCGGTCGTTTTTCTCCAGTTCGTGGATGATCCAGTTCGAGCCTGCTGTATCGTCGCCTTTGCCGACCGCGGCCATGCCGTAATGCGGCTGCCCCGTCTTCACCAGCGCTTGCAAGGCGGCTTCGGTGGGATATCCGAGTGCGTTCTTCAGCAGATTGGCGCGCACCTTGCCATAAGCGGTGATGACCCGGCGGATCATCTCCGGGTGGATGGCGATCTTTTGCCAGACCGAAGTGCCTGCGATCAGGCCCTCGATATCGATGTCGTTGGAATAGAGCATCAGCCGCACCATGCTCTCGGTGTCGTCGGGATCGGCGCCGATGTCGGTGTGCAGGATGAGCCGGGGTTTTTGGGTGCTCTCGGGCGTGGCGGCTGGAGCAGCCGGCCGGGCTGCCAGGGCCGGTATGCCGGCCAGAAGCCATGCGCCGACAATCAATCCAAGACATTGCATCTTCGAGGTCATGACAATCCTTCAGTTTTGCGCGGCGCTTTTGACGCTCATGGCCGCCCTTTATAGGCCGAACCGGGATTTGTCTGGATGCCGGTTGGAGCGCGCGTCAGCATCCCCATCCGCCTTTTACTTCGCGCAGTAATTGTATTAAGATGCAACTGCAAGTCAGGAGGAAAACCAATGGTATGGCGTTCGACTCTGACGATGGCGGGTTTTGCCTTCATGGCCGCCGCTTGGTTGACGGGCGGTGCCTTCGCCGGCTGCCAGCAATACAACGGCGCACCGGTGACGCTTTCCGGGACATTGTGGTCGGCGAACGCTCGTGTCGGCGCGCGCGGGGCAGTCACGCTGAGGGACTTCGACTGGACGGCGCCGGTCTTTTTGAGGCTCGACCGCCCGATCTGCATGGCCGCCGGCAAGAACGGCTTCAACCAGAGAGCCAGAAGCGGCATCCGAACCGTGCAAGTCATCTATGCGCACCGCGTCATGCACCGCGGCCAATTGTACACGATCAATCTGCGGTTCCGTCGGCAATGGATCGGCAAGCACGTTCTGGTGAAGGCCATGTTTTTCCCCGGCTATTATGACGGGACGTTGCATTACCGGACATCGGTCGTCATCGTGCCGACGACAACCCGCGTGCTGTAGAAACGCCGCGCGCGGGCTCGGCGTCCACCGGCGTGGTCGATTGCGTCAAAAGCGTGCCTTTCGCGCGCAACCGATCGCTGCCTGAAAATGGATGGTAAGAACACCAGCCAGGGCCGCCCTGAGGCGGCGCGCCGGACCTAATGGCCGCGGACAGATCCCGACGCGCCGGAACAAGGGCCGGACCAACGAGCCGCCAGACCAGAGCGATGCTCGGTCAACGGCACGCCGTTCGACACGCTAGTGCAGCCGGATCGTGTAGATGCCCTCCGGGAATTGGAACGGTCCGAACGATCGATCACCGGCATACAGGATCTCGCGACAGTCATCGAGCCAGTCTGCGGTTTCGAAATGGGCGCAGCCATCATTGTTGGTGGATCCATGGAGGGATCCGCCGCAGACAATGCCATCGATGAAAATCTCAACTCCCACGCCCACCATTGGTTTGCCGTTGCTGTTCCGAACGCAGACATCAAGACCGTGATTCATCGAAGCCTCCCTGCCTGGAGCACCAATGAAGACTCTATGCCCCCTGTTGCATCCTCGACGCCCTCGGCCGAGCCATTCATATTCGAATGTACGAATATAATACGCCCGAAAGGCGCCGCTGGGAAGTGGGACTGGAGCAACATTCCCACACCTATTGAACCGGCCGCCAAGTGCGGCCATTCCTGATTATCTTACCACAAAAACCTGATGGCGAGGAGGTTCATCGCGCGGTCTTGGAACGATCGCTGGCTACGCGTGCAATAGCGGCTTTGTAACTGTTTCTGATAGTGGATGGTTGTGCATTCGCAGTGTCCGGTATCCTGTTCGCCCATCAGCGCTATGCAGCCGAGTTGGCCGGGCATGGAGTAGATTGGTTTTTAGTTTGATCTCGTCGGGAGCGACCGCAAAACAGCGATGTGGCATTGGCGAGACGTGCCCGTCAAAGCAGTTTGGAAATGAGCAGCGTCACAAAGCTCAGGATGAGCGCCACGCAACCGGCAACAGACAACAAGGCCATGCGGGGATCGGGAAAGAGGATGACATTCAGCTCGCCGCTTTCGAGTTCGCGGAAAACCTGCTGAATATTCTCGCCCGTGACTTGCGTGCGGCCGGCTTTCTTCATGGTGCGCGCCCGGCGGCGCCGGCTTAGGTAGTCGAAGAAGAACGGCACGGCGAGGGCGAGCCCACCGAGCGAGCCCAGCCCGACGGAGACGAGTTCCAATATGTCCTTGGGCGTCATCTTACTTTGCCCGCATGTGCCGATGCACGCCGGCGAACCGGCTTGGCGCGGCCACGAGATGCCGAAGCGGTCGTGTGGCCGGACGAGTCGGCGTCGCCGATATACCGCATCAGGATGGGATCACCCAGCAGCCTTGGCGTGATCTCCTCCAGAGCCTCGGCCGACACGAGGTGGTTGAAATCGGTCTTTCCCAGCTTCAGCAGCAGGCGGCGTGCCACGGCCGACCACACCACGGGATCGTCAACGGCGTCGGGCCGGACATGGAGCGAATGACGCAGGAAATTGCGGATGATCGCTTTTTGCCCGCTCGAAATGGTCTTGATCAGATAGTCCACCAGGATGTTGCCGAGTTCGGCATCCCCCGCTGCTCCCAGGGCGGTTTTGGGAGCGAAGGTGACGAGATAACCGCAAGCTTCGGCAACCCGCGCCAGGACGTCGAAGGTCGGCCCTCTGCCGCCGGAGCCGGTCTCGATGGCGCTGACATCCGCCTGCTTGATCTGGGCGCACGCTCCCAGTGCGGTCTGCGAGAGATGGGCCGATTTGCGCATGGCGCGGACGAGCGCCCCGGCCCGCAGGCCGGCCGGTTCGTCAACCGCTTCATTGGCCCAGGCGACGAGTCTCTGCGGAAGCTCCTGAGCAAAGACTTCGCTCGAGATAACATCGGTATTGAGGGCGGCAAGGTCCTCAGCCGCAATCTCGGTGTCCCGGTTGAGGGCGCCTGTCAGCTGATCGCCATGCGTCGTCACGGTTGGGCGCTTGGCGGGACGAGGCTTTGCCTTGCTTTTGCGAGCCATGGTTTTGGAGGACATTTCAAAGGCCTTTCAACACCAGGCGCCGGACGATTTCCGCCCAGACTTCGTCGTAGAATTGATAACTGGGGCGCCGGTTCCGCTCGCCGCTATAGACCGCATAGACATGGGCGCGCCCGGAAACGGTGAGCGCAAGATAGGCCATGAAGAACCCGTTCGGATCGCCATCGCCGGTTTCAGCCAGAAAAACCGAATAGGTGCGGTTGGTCTTTCGCGATGTGTAAGGTCGGAACTCGTGCGCCTTCTTCTGATGGGCGGGAAAATCGTTCGCGACGTCCAGAAGATATTTGAAGAGACTTTCGGCAATCTCGAATCGCTTCGGACTCTCGAAGGTCGCGCGACGCAGGATCTCGGAATATTCAATGCTGGCATTGAAACTGTCCTTTGCAACCAAATTGCCATCGGCATCGAGGGTCTTTTGGCTCAGGAAATCGACTTTCCCAGTCATATAGGTATAATCCTATATAGGTTTCTTCCAGTTAAAATCCAGCGAAGTGTATAAGGAACATATCCCTGTTACCGGGAGGGCCTAGCCTAAAGCGGAGAACAGCGCGAAATATAGGGACAAGAGCAATATACCCCAACGCTGGGCCCCTGGATTTGCCTGCACCGCCGCTCGGCCGGCACTTGCCTCTCAGCCGCGCTCTCAGGAAATAAATCGTCGCACCCCTTGAAATCGCGAATTTGGTCCTAAATTAAGGTCCATGAGTACTGAACTGTGTCACGTCAGGCTTGCATCAGGACCGCCCCGTCGCGGCCCCGATTTCTCGCGTTTGCGGGCCCGTCGGCGTCGGCAGATTGTCAAGCACGTCCAAAGGCTTGCCGCCGAAAACCGGGGTTTGATTTCGACTTTTTGCGTTTCCGAGAAACCCGGCACGCCGCGCTGGCTGCAGAAGGCGTTGATGCCGCGCCGCCGCGGCGCCCCGTTCGGCAACACCAATGCGCTCAAGACCGGCCGCCACACCGCCGAGATTCGCGCTTTGAAAGCAAAGGTCTGGGTCCGCCTCCGCCAAACCCGGGCTTTGCTCAAAGAGGTCGCACCGCTTATTTCAAGGCTCGGCGCGAAAAAGCCACGACGGACCAATCCGCGTCCTTCGCCGTCCAGAAGGGGGCCCCCTCCCTCCGGATGGGCCTGGAGATGACGATCAATGATCAAGATGGTGCGATGCCGGGGGCCAGCGCATCAGGATATGGACAGGAGATGAGAACCACGCTCAGGAGGCACGGCATTGACTGAGCCGCTCATCGGCGTCGCGCGGATCGAGGCCTATGTGAAGACGCTGCCGGATTCGCCGGGCGTCTATCGCATGCTGTCGGCCGAGGGCACGGTGCTCTATGTCGGCAAGGCCAAGAGCCTGAAGAAGCGCGTCGCCTCCTATGCCAAGTCGGGGGGGCATACCGAGCGCATCGCCCGCATGATCTCCGAGACGGCGGAGATGATCTTCGTCACTACCGCCTCGGAAACCGAGGCGCTGCTGCTCGAATCCAACCTGATCAAGCGGCTGAAGCCGCGCTACAACGTCTCCTATCGCGACGACAAATCCTTCCCCTTCATCCTCTTGCGCCAGGACCACGCGTTTGCGCAGCTGTTGAAGCACCGCGGCGCGCGCTCGACCAAGGGCGTCTATTTCGGTCCCTTCGCCAATGCCGGGGCGGTCAACCGCACCCTGAACACGCTGCAGCGCGCCTTCCTACTGCGCTCCTGTTCGGATTCGGTGTTCGAGACCCGCTCTCGTCCCTGCCTGCTGCACCAGATCAAGCGCTGCAGCGCCCCTTGCGTCGGCCGCATCGGCGAAGCGGCCTATGGCGAGCTGGTGGCCGAGGCCGAGCGCTTCCTGGAAGGCAAGAGCCGCACTGTGCAGGGCAAGCTGGTGAAGGAGATGGAAGGTGCCGCCGAAACGCTCGATTTCGAGCGCGCCGCCCGCCTGCGCGACCGCATCCGCGCCATGAGCCACATCCAGCAGACCCAAGGGGTCAACCCGTCCACCTTCGCCGAGGCCGATCTGTTTGCCATCCATGCGCAGGGTTCTGACGTTTGCATACAAGTGTTCTTTTTCCGCGCCGGACAAAACTGGGGCAACAAGCCCTATTTTCCGCGCCAGACCGCCGACCTCTCGCCGGGTGAAGTGCTGGAGAGCTTCATCGGCCAGTTCTATGACGAGCGGCCGGCGCCGGCGCTTATCCTGCTGTCGGATGTCATTCCGAACCGTGATCTGTTGTCGGAGGCCCTGTCGCTGCGCAGCGAGCGCAAGGTGCAGGTCGCCGTCCCCGAGCGCGGCGAGAAGCACGATCTCATCGAGATGGCGCGCACCAATGCCCGTGAACAATTGGCCCGCCGCATGGCCGAGAATTCCGCCCAGCGAGAACTGCTCGAGGGGGTGGCCGATCTGTTCGGCCTGGAGAATGTCCGCCGCATCGAGGTCTACGACAACTCCCATGTCATGGGCGCCCACGCCGTTGGCGGCATGGTGGTGGCGGGACCGGAGGGGTTCGAGAAGGGCGAGTACCGCAAGTACAACATCAAGGC
>JBJKRM010000266.1:0-5777 GCA_046704685.1 Rhizomicrobium sp. | reverse complement strand
ACGCGGGGGTGATCCAGATCGATCGCCAGCTCGCCGCCGGCCGCGAAGAACGGGCCGCGCTGCACATCGAGCGGACGATAGACTTCGAGGCCGCGATCGCGGAACAGGTTCTCGCCGGTGTCGATTCCCAGCATGGCGCCGCAATAGAAGCTGCCAGTCTGCGCGTTCTTCGAGAACAACAGGGGGTAATGCATCATCGCATTCGAGAACTCGCTGACAATCAGCGGGGCGAAATTGCGGTCCTCATCGGCGCCGGAGGGCTGCACGCGCAACGCGCGATGGGTTTCTTTGTTCAGGGGGACGATGTTGGTCACGGTGCCTCAAATCGGCTGCAAGCCATAGGTGTGGATCTTCTGAAGGATTTCGCGGTTCTTGGGGAGCTGCGCCCGCATCCGCTGCGATATGGCCGCATTCTCGCGCAGGAAGCGGTCGGCCAGCGCTGCCGAGTCGGCGACTTCGACCGGATCGACCTCGGTGCGGAATCCCATGCCGTAGAGCACATACTGGTAGCTGGCGGCCGGAAAGACCTCCTCCAACCGATCGAACTCGTCGAAGAACCAGGGCGGCTGGTATTTCCAGAGGTGCAACAGGTTCTGCAGGCGTTCGGGAATCGTGGCGGGATCGACATTGTCGATCCAGAACTGGTCGTCGGTGCGCTGGGTGAGGACGTAATGCAGCTTGAGGAAATCGATGATGCGTCCCCAGCGATAGAGCGTGACCTCGTTGAAACGCCGGGACACGATATCCATCACCTCGCGGTTGGCCGGCATCTGCTCGGCGATCAGCTTGGCCGACAACTCACCGAGCACAATGGCCGATGATTCCAGCGGCTCCAGGAAGCCGGCCGCCAGACCGACGGCGACGCAATTGTTCTTCCAGAAGGTCTCGCGATGGCCGCTGCGGATGGGAATCTTGCGAATCTTGAGGTCCTTGAGCGGACGCCCGATATAGCGGGACAAGGTCTCGTAGGCCTCGTCCTCGCCCTGGTGCCGGCTGGAATAGACGTAGCCGATGCCGCGGCGCGTCGACAGCGTGATGTCCCAGATCCAGCCGGCGCTCTGCGCCGTGGCGTTGGTCTGGGAAGCCATGGGCGCATCGGGGCGCTCGTAGGGAACCTGGACCGCCAAGGCGGTGTCGCAGAACAACACATCGCTGCAGGACTTGAACGGCACGCCGTAGGTCTTGCCCAGAAGGATCGAGGCAAAGCCGGTGCAGTCGACGAACAGGTCTCCGGCGATGGTGCCGGCCTGTTCGGTATCGAGGCTCTGGATATCGCCGCGCTCGTCCTGGTTGACCTTGGTGACATCGGCGAGGATGTGGCGCACGCCGAGCTTGCCGGTGCAGTGGCGCTGCAGGAACGGCACGAACTTGCCGGCGTCGAGGTGATAAGAGTAATTGGCCGCGCCGTCGAATTCGGCGGTCGTGATCTGCTTGGGCGCCAGCCCTTCGTCGCACAAATGGCCTTGCGGCGTCACGGCATCGCAGAAGCTGGCTTTGCCGCCATGCAGCAGCCAGTGCGGCACGAGGCTCATCTCGCCGAAACCGTGCGGCAGCATCAGCGGATGGTAATAGGAATCGTCTGCGGCCCCGGTGGTCCAGCCGGCGAAGCGACCGCCTTGCTTGAAGGCGGCATCGCACTGGCGGAAGAATTCTGTTTCCGACACGCCGATCTTCTTCAGCGTGGTGCGGATGGTGGGCCAAGTGCCCTCGCCGACGCCGATGATGTTGACCGACGGGGATTCGACCAGGGTCACGGAAAAGCTGCCGGCTTTGATACGGGCCTGATGGCGCGCCGCGATGACGCCGGCCGTCAGCCATCCGGCGGTACCGCCGCCGACAATCACGATGTTTTTGATTGGTTGCACGCTCGCCGTCATTTGTTGGCCTCCGGCGCACATCATGCTGAAATAAAAGGGGCCCGCCAAGGGCGGCCCCGTCAAAGTGCCCTAGGGAGAGCTTACATCTTGTAGTGAACGCCGAGGATGATCTTGCGGCCGTAATCCACCACGTCGAGAAGCTGGTTGGAGTAACGACCGTGCGTGGAGTAGGTCGCGCCAGTCAGGTTCTGAACCTCGGCGTAAGCCGAAATGTTGTCCGTGATGTCATAGCTGGTCGAGAAGTCCAGATTCCAGCTGGTGTTCACGAAGGTCGGCTCGGTGCCGAACGACGAGCCGTTCTGGATCTGACCGAAATGATCCAGGTAGCTGTCCTGCCAGTTGGCGGCCAGGCGCGCCTGGAAGCCGTTCTTGTCATAGAACACCATCATATTGGCCGAATCCGCCAAGCCGGTGACCGCAAAGCCGGAGACCGACAGGTCGAGCGGATTGTACGGCTTGTTGGTGCCGACGATCGTGCCGTTGACCTGGAAGCCGAAGCCGGTATCGCCGAACACATGCTGCCACGCCACTTCGAGACCATACACATTGGCGGCGGGACCGTTTTGCGGCTGGGTGATGGTGTACGGGACGTCGACAGTAATACACGACGGCAAGGCAACCTTGGTGGCCGGATTCACACATTCCGTGCCGACGTTGCCGAAGTCCGCGCCGCTCGACTGGTTGATGATGAAGTTATCCACCGATTTGAGGAACGTATCCACCGACACGTACGAGTTCGATGCATAGTACCACTGCGCACCAACGTCCAAGTTATCCGACAAGAACGGCTGCAAATCGGGGTTGCCGCCGGTTTCCGTGACGTCGCCCACGCGCGAGCTGCCGACGTTGAGGACCGGATTCAACTGGCTGATCGGCGGACGCGTCAAAGTACGCGACGCGTTGAACCGCAGGTCGATATCGTCCGTCACCGACAAAGTCAGGTCGAGGTTGGGCAACAGGTATTGGTAGCTGTGGCTCGCCGAGATGGGCGAGATTTTGCCGCCGTTGCCGTAGATGACGTTCCACGCCGTGGCGTCGCCGCTCTGCTGCTGGAAGGCCGACACGACGCGCCCCAGGCCAGACAGATCCGTCTGCGTGAGGTCGTAGCGCGTGCCGAAATTGACCCGCAGAGGCATGGTGTCCAACGTGGTCTTGATCGTCGCCTGCAGATAGCCGGAGTAGGTTTTTTCCTCCAGGACGTGATAGGAGCCCGGATTGAAGGCCACCTGATACGTGCCGCTGAACGGACGGCCAGCATCACCCGACCCGTTGGGGGCGCAGCAATTGTTCGCACCCACACCGTTCAGGCTGTTCAGGTAGTTCATCGTCGGCCCTGGGTCATACATCAGGATATTCGCCGGCAAATTGCCCGCGCCGCCCCAACCACTGATGAAGTTGCTGGTGCTGAAGGACTTCGAGAAGAGGTCCTGCGGCAGGGCCACACCGCTGCCGTTGCCAGACGCCGGTCCATAACCGGAATAGGCCTGCCAGTTGTTATTCTCGAAGCTGTCCCACTGCTGCTGGTTCTGGTGCTCGGCAACATACTGGAAGCCGAACTTCAGCTTGAGGGCATCGCCCTGGTCCCAGTCACCCTCGATCTTCGCCTGATTGATGGTGTCGAGATTCTTGGTAACGGTCAGCGGCAGCACATGCGAGCCGATGATCCCGTTGTTGATGAACTGCGAATGGTCGTTGTTCGGGCCGTAACTCGTCGGATAGGGCAACATGTGACCGTTAGGCACCTTGATGCCGAGGACGGCGTTGTCCATGGCATTGCCGTAACCGACGTCCATATCAGAGATGACCAGACCGCCCGGATTCGACCAGCCATCAGCATGGTCATAGTCGAACGTCATCGAAAAGTCGTCGCTGACGCTCCACAGCACATTGGCGCCATAGTCGTTGAACTGCAGAACCTGCGGATTGAACGAGCCCTGGAAGTCGGTGGGCGTGGTCTGCTGGAAGTCGACGACCGAGCCGTTCTTGTCGAGCTGGACGTTGTTCATCGAGCCGTTATTGAACCAGACGCTATAGCCGTACTGTTTCTGGAGATCGGCGTCGCGCGAGAAGTCGTCGTTCAACGTGACCTGGACGCTATCGATCGGGCGCCACTGCAGCACGACGCGCGCCTGCTTGCGCTCGACATCTTCCTTTTCATGATAGATGCCGTAGTCCTGGATGAACCAAGTCGGTGTCGTCAGCGCCTCGGTCGGCGTCAAGACATGGCCGCTCGCATCCATGGGATAGCCGCCATAGGTGGGGCTGATGACGCCGGTGTTGGCATCTTGGGACGCAGCATACTTGCCTTCCCAACCCTGGGTGTTGATGTGGTTCTGGCGGGTCTTGGTGTCCGAATAGGCTCCGGCAACCAGGATGCCAATCTTGTCGTTATCGAAGGTATCGCTGAACAGGAACGACCCGTTCGGCGTCCACTGGCCGGCCTCAGGCGAAATCTGCCCCGAGAACGAAGCCTCCGCGACCAAGCCGGGATGATCGAACGGCTTGGGGAATTTGACGTTGATGGTGGCGCCGATGGCGCCAGAGGACAGCGACGCATCCGGCGTCTTCAAGACATCGATCTGGCTCACGAAGTCGGAGCTGACAGAGGAGAAGTCGAAGGCGCGGTTGCCGGTGCCGCTGGCGACCTGACGGCCGTCAAACAGCGTCTCGTTGAAGGTCGGACCAAAACCGCGCACCGTGATCTCGGTGGCTTCACCATTGGTCGAGGTGCCGCCCGTACCACCCGTGGCCGTGCCGCGGCCGCGGGTGACGGTGATGCCCGGAATACGCATCATGGCTGCCGCCAAGTTCGTATCCGGGAACTTGCCGATATCTTCGGCGCTAATCGCGTCGACGATGCCTGCGGAATCGCGCTTGATGTCCAAGGACCGCTGCAGCGAACCGCGGATACCGGTCACAACGATGGTTTCCATCGTGCTCGAATTGCCCTGACTCTGGGCAACGGCGGGCGCCGGCGCCAAGGCGGCAATACAGGCACCACCCAACAGTGTGCTCCGCAGTAGCCGTCCTAAGCCCGATGCGGTGTGAATTCGATTCATTCCCTTTTCCTCCTGCTCGGCGCGCCCGCTGATCCGGCCGCCCCTTCCTTTTTCAAATTTCACTAAGGCGTATTCGCAAATGCTACGCAAAAGGCGGCAAACCGCCCGCTTGATACCTCTCGTCTTCAGTCGCTTGCTCGGATTGTTTCCGGCAGCGTTTCTATCCCTGTTAGTGATTAGGACGGAGCATCGAGCACCCCCCGAGGCCCGTTCCAACCCACGCCTGCTTCGTTGTCAGGCATGAGAACGCTAACAAAGGATTCTGGCACGATCCAGCTTCTAAGAAGAGTTAACATTACAGTTCCAAAGGTTTTGCCAGTCGTCGTTGCAGATTTGCACCGCTGTCACCAATAGGAAACCGTTGTCAGTTTCCCTTACGGGATAGGCGGCTATAGCGTTGTGGTGGTGAAAAGAGGTGCGCCAAAGGCGCGGACGCTTGTTTCGCGGCGGCGGCAGTGCTGACCCCGCCACAGCCAAGTTTCCAAAGCCACGCACAGTGATATCGCTAACTTCGGCACATGCCATATCAGAGGAGTGCAAGCCGCCAATGCCGGTCACCACAATCGTCTTGAACGTGCCGTTGTGGGTTTGCGCGGCAGCCGGCGGCGGAGCCGATGCGGCCATCCGGGCTCTGGGCGAACTCGCCCGGCGCAGCCAAGCTGCGGCGGCCTGATTTGGCTTCATCCCGTTCCCTCCGCTTCGGCACCAGTCCCATCCGCAGCAGCTTGCGCGCGGCGGACACGCTGCACTTATGCGCGACCGGGCTTTGCGTTCCGCCGGCCGATCGGCCCCCAACCACCGGGGAACCGGGCGCTGCGCTGCTTCGGATGCCCCGCAGGAC
>JBJKRM010000265.1:0-2913 GCA_046704685.1 Rhizomicrobium sp. | reverse complement strand
CGGCCCCGCAACCTGTTCTCGCCAATGCCGTGCTGGTAAAGGACGATTGCAGCGTCTTCGAAACTGTTCATGTCTATGTCACGACCGATTCCGGCAATTGGAAGGTGCGCGATTTCCTGCACGCGGTGCAGGACTTCGGCGGCAGTGAGGTGGCCGCCAAAAAGGCCAAGCGCGTCATTGCCAACTACCGGTTTGCAGAAGTCTGCCGCATCGGCCGCGGCTCCCGGACCCTGATCCTGTTCCGCACGGCCGGGGAGGTGCCGCATGTCGCCATGGCGGGCGATGATTGCAGGGAGGTTCATCCGCAGAAGGTCACGGCGGTGCAACGCGACGACGACTGGAATGTGATGGACGGCGCCCGCCCGCTTTTGGCTTATGGCGGCGACGGCGATGGTGCCGCCAAGGCGGCTTCTGTCATCAGGTCGCTCAACCTCAACCGCCAGTGCCGGTTTGATCGCGCCACCCCCGTGACCTACTGGCTGTCGCGTTGAATCGTGGCGGAACCGGGCGGAAAAATGGTGTATTGGCTTTCGCAATAGGAAGAGCATGGTCCGGACAGTCTTCATCGCACTGGTCTTGTTCTGCGGGGCCGCCCATGCCGAAGCGACCGGCTTCCTCGGCAATTGGGAGAACCCCAGGCCGGGACCGGGCGGGTTGATGCATGTCCAGATCAGCCCCAATGGCGGCGACCGCGTCGGCGTCCGCGCCTATGGCAATTGCCATCCCAACGAATGCAATTGGGGCCTGGTCGAGGGCAAGATCTACACGGCCGATCCGAAATCGGACGATGTGAAGGTCATCGTCGCCACCTTCCAATTCGGCTTCGCCCAGCGCCGCATCACCTTCCACATCGCGCCCGGCGGGCGCTTGCGGTTCGAGATGCTGATCGATTTCGACGACGGATCGAACCGCCATCCCTTTGTCGCCAGGGGTCTGCTGCAACACACCGGATGGGCCGGCCCGTTGTCGCAAGTCTGGCAAAGGCAACCGGGACTGGCGACTGGTTGGGGCGGCGGGGCGCGGGGCGGTAACGCGCCGAGACCGGCCGAACAGTGCACCACCTTCGACACGCACGGCGCCCGGGCCGTTGCGGAAGACGGTGTATGGGTGGTGACGGCCGGCGGCCACACGCTGGTGCGCGCCGGCCATGACGGCAGGGCGGCGATGATCGCTGCAGCGGTGTTCCGCCATTATCATTTCGATCGTCGCTGCACGGTTGGCGGTCCGTGGCAGGCCTATTGGAAAAGCGACGATGGTTTCGCCGATGAGAAGATTGGCGGCACGCAATGCGTGTCGTTCCATCCCACCACGGCGCATCTGACGCGGATCGGCGGTGAATGGGCCATCGTCGACAGCACCACGGACGTCGCCAAGTTCGGCAACAACAAGCTTCAGGCCGATGCGACGCTGGGCCTGATCCGCTATCACCAACTGACGGCACGGTGCTTCGTGCGGCGCGCCGATCCCATTATGGCGTTCTGGCTCGGCGCCCCGGACTGACTTTCTTTTCTGCGGCGCGTTCGACCCGCGCAACCTTAAGAGCGCAACGTTCCGCCGGTGGCTTTGGCGACGGAGGCCACGATCTTCTGCGCCACGGCTTCGATCTCCGCGTCGGTCAGCGTCTTGTCCTTGGGCTGCAGCCGCACGCTGATGGCGAGCGATTTCTTGCCCTCGGGGATACCCTTGCCTTCGTAGAGATCGAACACGGCCACGCTCTCGATCAGGGCGCGCTCGGCCGTCTTGGTGGCCTTGACGATCTCGTCGGCGGTAACGGAGCCGTCGATCACGAAGGCGAAATCGCGCTCCACCGCCTGATAAGGCGACGGCGCAAACGCTGATTTGCTCTTGGACTTGGAGTCGGGGATGGCATCGAGGATCAGTTCGAAGGCCGCCACCGGCCCTTTCAGGTCGAAAGCCGCGACGATCTTGGGGTGCAGTTCGCCGAATACGGCGAGCACCTTCGGTCCCAGCGCCAGGGTTCCCGAACGGCCGGGGTGATACCAGCCAGGGGCGCCCGCCTTGATCGGCGCGGTCATTGCCGAACCCATAGCGGTTTCGAGCGCCGCCAGCACATCGGCTTTGGCATCAAAGGCGTCGGCGGGATGGGTGGCCTTGGTCCAGCTGCGCACGCCCGCACCGACACGAATGCCGGCGGCGATGGTCTGTTGGCCTTCCGGCATACCGTTTTGGAATCCCGCACCGATCTCGAACAGCATCAGGTCGTTGAAACCGCGCGCCTGGTTGCGCTGCGCCGCGGCCAGCAGGGATGGCAGCGGCGACGGCCGCATCGCGTCCATGTCGGCCGCGATCGGATTCTGCAGCTGACGGGCCTCGTCGCCGCCGCCGAACAAGGCGGCATGGGTTCGCGGAATGAAGGAATAGGAGATGGTTTCGTTGAAACCACGCGCCGCGAGCTCGCGGCGGATCAGGCGCCGCCGCCTCTGGGCGGCGGTGAGGATCGGACGGGCGATGGCATCAGGCCGTTCCATCGGCACGGAGGGAACATGCTCCAAACCGTAGATTCTGACGATTTCTTCCACCAGGTCGGCCCGGCCGTCGATATCGCTGCGCCAGGAGGGCGGCGTGACGGTCACCGTGCCGCCTTTTCCGGTCACCCCGAACCCGAGCGCCACCAGGATGCCGACGGCTTTGCCTTCCGGGACCTCGAGGCCGCCGAGGTGATGCACGGTGGCCAGCGGGAATTGGATCTCGCGCCGCCATTCGGGAACGGTGCCGGCCACCACCACATCCGACGGCTCGCCGCCGCACCATTCCAGGATGAGACGGGTGGCGAGTTCGAGGCCGGACACCACGAATTCCGGATCGACGCCGCGCTCGAAGCGGTAGCGGGCGTCCGATTGCAGCTGCAGCTTGCGGCCCGTTGCGGCCACCCGCACCGGATCGAACCAGGCG
>JBJKRM010000264.1:0-6717 GCA_046704685.1 Rhizomicrobium sp. | reverse complement strand
CACCAGGATCGCAAGGCTGATCACGATCGAGAGGACTGGACGCCGGATGAAGATGTCGGTGAAACCCATGGTTCCGGCCTTTTGTTCGACGGGATGAGGCGCCGGATTGTTGGGAAGCTTCACGCTGTTATTGATCGTCACCACCGTGCCGTTCTTGAGCTTGAGCTGGCCAGCACTGACCACCGTGTCCTTGGCCGTGATGCCGCTCGCTATCGCCACCTGATCACCGCGCGTTTCACCCAGTGTGACGAAACGCTGTTCGGCAACGAGTTTTTCTTCGCCGTCCTTGCTGCGTTTCGTCGTCACGACGAACACCGTGTCACCGTAAGGATTATAAGTGATGGCGGTCTGGGGCACAGTGAGCACTGGGGCCCCGCGGCCCACCGCCGTGATCACGTTCGCGAACATGCCGGGCAACAGGAGTTTTTTGGGGTTTTCGACCTGGGCGCGCACCCGAACGGTGCGGGTCGTCGGATCGACGGAAGGATCGGTCGCGATGATCTTGCCATGGAAGGTCACGCCGGGCGCGGCATTGCTGGTCAACGTCACTTGGTCACCCGGGCGAAGCCGGCCGACTTGCTGCTGCGCCACGCTGAAGTCGACATAGATGGGATCGAGCTGCTGTAGCGACACCAGTGACGTCCCGGCACTGACGTATTGTCCCACGTCGACCATGCGGATGCCAACACGCCCGGCGAAAGGAGCGCGGATGGCCTTTTTGTCGACGATCGCCGCCTGGGCTTCGGCCTGGGCGCGGGTGGCGCGCATGTTGGCGAGCGCGGTGTCGTATTGCTGCTTGCTGATCGACTTGGTGCGAATGAGGGCCGCATAGCGGGCGTAGGTCTGGGCGGCCTCGTCGGCGGTGGCCCGCAGCGCCGCAAGCTGCGCCCGGTCGGTGTCGTCGCGCAGCTGGATCAGGAGCTGCCCTCTTTTGACGTCTTCACCCGGCGTGAACGCGATACGCGTGACGATGCCGGCAACCTCGGGAGCGAGATCGGCGCCTTCGAATGCGTGAAGAGTTCCCACCGAGTTCAGCTGCGTCTGCCAAACCGTCTGATAGGGATGAACCGTGGCGACTGCCGGGATGGGCGGGCCGTATGTGCCCTTCGGTGCCATCAGGTATTTCAGGATCGGCCAACCGATGATGTAGGCGACCACCAGCACCATGAGACCGATCACGGCGCCGAGCATCTTCCACATGCGGGGCGTGAAAATATGCCGAAACTGCGAAAATGGCCCCGACTTGCTGTCGCCGTCGGCGCGCGACAGCAACGTTCCTTCCTGTCCAGACGCCATATTGTTACCCGCGGGGTGAAGCAATGGGCCGAAAAGCCCAGATTGTGAAGGTCTTACATCGCCTAGACCGGTTACCTAGTCAACAATTGCCAATTTGCAAGGGGCGCACAGCAGATCAGCGTTCCAGGCCCTTGCTGTAGGCCGCGAGAGCATCAGGAAATGGCGACAGAGCACGGTTAAGGACACCCTGCAGGACCGAGATTGCCAGACCATAATTTGTCATGGCGACATTTTCGCGTTCGGCCTCATCAAGGCGTGACAGCATCTCCTGGCGCGTCATGACGCACCCGCCGCAGTGGATCACCAGCCTGAAGGTGCGGAGATCGGGCGGGAAATCGTGCCCGGCACAGGTGACAATATCCAGAGCACAGCCGGCGAATTGTCGTAGCCAGCGCGGGATTTTCACACGCCCGATGTCGTCCTCCAGCGGATGATGGGAACAGCCTTCGGCGACCAGGATGCGGTCACCAGGCCTCAGCTGGTTCAGGACACCTGCGCCCTGCGCCAAGGTGGCCAGTTCGCCTTTGTAGCGAGCGAAAAGAATGGAAAACGTCGTGAGTGGAACGTCGGGCGGCGTGTCGGCAACGACCCGTGCCACCACCTGTGAATCGCACACCACCAGGTCGGGTGGTGCTTTGAGGCGGGTCAGGGTGGCGGCGTATTCGCGATCCTTGACCACCAGGGCACTGGCATCGTTGTCCAGCAGATCGCGGAGGCACTGGACCTGCGGCACAATTAACCGCCCTTGGGGTGCTCCGAGATCGATCGGCACGACCATCACAACCAGTCCGCCGGCGGGCACCATGTCACCGACCAAGGTCGGCGGTGCGGTGAAAAGACGCGGTAAAAGCCCGCGAATGGCCTCTTTGAAGGCTTGCCGGAACGCTTCTCGCGCTGCGGCGTCACCGGTCGCACTACCCTGGATCCAAGCCAGCCGCTTGACGTCCAGAAGTGACAAGAAGTCGGCGGAGGGCTCTTCGAGATCGGTTTTGTTGACGACAACGAGAACGGGGATATTCGCCGCGTGCGCCTCGTTGACCAGCATGTCCTCATGGGCGCTCCAACCGTTGGACGGCACAACGATGGCCAGGATATCGGCGCGCCGCAGCGCCTTCTTGGACATTTCAATGCGGGCTAGGCCGAGTTCGGAGGCGTCGTCCAGGCCTGCGGTATCGATCAGCGTCACCGGACCGAGCGGCAGGAGTTCCATCGTCTTTTCAACCACATCGGTCGTGGTTCCCGGGATGGATGACGTGATGGCCACGTCCTGGCCGGCAAGGGTGTTGAGGAAGGAGGACTTGCCGACATTCACGCGACCGGCGATGCCGATATGAAGCCGGCTGGCTTTCGGGGCTGCAGGAAGTTGCGACATTTAATGACCGAGCTTGATGAGATTGGGGGGCGAAAGAACATCGTCAACGACCGCTTCTCCGAGTTCTGCAGAGAGGAAAGCGCGCAACGTCAATCCGGGGCTCTTTTGCTTGGCAGCGGCATAGTCCTTGGCCAGCGCTTCAGCCCGTTCATAGCCGATCTTGGGCAGAAAGGCGGTGACCAGGGTCGGGCTATCGGCCAGGAGCGCGCCGCAGCGCGCCGGATCTGGCTCGATCCCCGCCACATGCCGGCAGAACGAGCGTGCCGTGTTTTCCAGCATGGCGATGGTGTCGAGCAGGGCCCAGGCGAGCAGTGGCAGGAATTCGTTGATTTGGAGCGTGCCGTGCGCCGCACATTCGGTAATGACGGCGTCATTGGCCCGTGCCGCCATCGAAACCTGCATGACGGCCTCGGTCATCACCGGGTTGATCTTGCCCGGCATGATGGAGGAACCGGCCTGCAGCGGCGGCAGGGCGATTTCGCCGAGGAAATGCAGCAACCGAAGATCACCGGCGATCTTGGCAAGGTTGGCCGCCGAGGCCTTCAGGATTCCAGACACTTCAACGAAAGCGTCGGCATTTGCCGTGGCATCTATGACATTTTCATTACGCGACAGCCCCATCCCGGTCAGCCCGCGTAACACTTCTATTATACGGAAGATGAAGGCGCGCGGTGCGGTCAGTCCGGTGCCGATCGCCGTTCCACCGATATTGACCAGCCGGAGACGTTCTTCACACTTGAAGGTGCGCCAGCGGTCGCGGGCGATCGCCTCGGCATAAGCCGAGAATTCCTGCCCGAGCGTCATCGGCACAGCCGCCTGCATCTCCGTGCGCCCCATCTTGGGGATTGCCTGGAAGGCTTGTTCCCTTTCCTGGAATGAACCCTGGAGCTTGGCGAAGGCATCGGAGAGGCGCCGCACGCCGGCGATCGCCGCAATGCGAAGCGCCGTGGGATAGACGTCGTTGGTCGATTGATGGAGGTTGACGTGCAGCAGCGGATGGACCGTTTTGTAGTCGCCGAGCGGCCGCCCGAGATGCTGCAAGGCCAGATTGGCGACCACCTCGTTGACATTCATATTGGTCGAGGTTCCGGCGCCGCCTTGCAGGGCATCAAGCGGGAATTGCCGTTCGATCCCGGGGCCGCCGTCACAGATCTTGCCGCAGGCGGCGACGATCGCATCGGACAGGTCTTTCTTGAGGAAGCCCAATTCGCAATTGGTCACCGCGGCCGCCTGCTTCACCACGGCGATGGATCCGATCAACACCTGCGGCACACGCCGGCCGGTGCCGGCAAAGTTGTCCAGGGCCCGTTGGGTATGGATGCCCCAAAGCGCGTCCGGAGCGATCGCCACCGCTCCGAGCGCGTCCTGTTCCTGGCGAGACTGGTCAGACTTTATGGTCATCCGCGTTCTCGCAGCGTTTGCGAGCGTGTAATGAATCGCCCCAGGCATACAGGCCGATCTTACGGCCGGCAAACTCTATGCGCATATTGAGACAGGATTGGCATTCCTTGGCATTCTCATCCAGGCAAGGCTTGCCTGGATAAAGCTGGTAGTCCTGCCGAACATCGGTTGGTGACATCTGGGGCATGATGACATTGGCCCCGAATTTCAGGCCTTTTTCCCGCCCGATGGGATCGAGCGCCTGCAATGCCGTGGTGGAGGCAATGTTGACGTCGCGCAGCTTGAGCCGCGTCGCCGCGATCATCAGCAGTGCGCGTTGCACCCTGTCTGGAACATCCGGACAGGGCTCACCGCCCAGCGGTGTGTCCGGATGGGGAATGAACGGCCCCATGCCGATCATGTCGATGTCATATTTGGCGAAGAAAAGGATGTCGTCGGCCAAATCTTCCAGTGTCTGGCCCGGCAGGCCGATCATCACGCCGGTCCCGACCTGATAGCCGATGTCACGCAGCATCTTGAGACATTCGACCCGCGATTCAAAGGTCTGGTCGACAGGATGGAGCTTGGTGAACAGCTCGGGATTGGTGGTCTCGATGCGCAACAGATAGCGATGCGCGCCGGCATCAAACAGGCGTTTGTACGTATCGTAATCTTGCTGCCCGATGCAGAGCGTGAGGCCGAGGCCTTCCGGCTGTTTATCGGTGCGGGTTTCCGCCTTGATCCGCCCAACGGCATCGGTGATCAGATCGACGAACTTCTTGTCGGCCCGCTCGCCCGATTGGATGACCATCGAGCCGTACCCATATTCGGCGCATTGGTGCGCGCAGAGGAGAATGTCATCGACCGAGAGAGTGTAACGGTGAACACCGCGATTCGATTTGCGGATGCCACAGTAAAGGCAATCACGAGCGCAGGCATTGGACGCTTCCACCAGCCCGCGCAGGTAGACGCCTTCACCGCAATTTTTCAAAAGGACGCGCTCGGCTTCGGCGCGAATGGCCTCGATATCGGCCGGCTCTTTTGCACCCAGGATCTTCACCAGATCCTCGCGGCTCAGCGCCTTCCGGGCCGCGAGGTTGGCAAAGCCTCCGGAAACGGGCCTAGACCCTTTCCTTGTAGTGGGTGTGCAAAAGTTCATGACTCTTGTGGCTGCAAGGCCCTTCTGTAAAGAATTCGCTGTAGATGCGCAGCACGTCCTCGTTCTCGTGGGACTTGCGCACCACGTAATCGGCATCCTCACTGTACAGCGCCTTGGCGCGGGCTGCACGTATGTCTTGATCCGTCGGAATCGGCTGGCCGCCGCCCCCCAGGCAGCCACCAGGACAGGCCATGAACTCGATGAAATGGCAGGTGGAGAGCGGGCCGCCTTCCTGGATGTCCTTCATGACCCGGATGGCGTTGACCGTTCCATGGGCGATGCCGACTTTGACAACAACCCCCTTGAGCCACTCGAAGTCCGGGACCAGGTGCTGCAGGATGGGTGGCACCGGGCCGACTTTTTCGATCTTGAGCTCGGCCATGCGCACGCCGTCGAAGCCGCGGACCGGCTCGATATCGGCATGGTTGAATAGGGTCTCGACCTTCTCGCCGGTGACGATTTCCACCACGGTGCGCAACGCCGCTTCCATGACGCCACCGGTGGCGCCGAAGATGACGCCTGATCCAGTGGGGGTGCCGAACGGATCGTCGAAGTTGCTCTTTTCCAGCTTCGGTACATCGATTCCGGCCTGCTTGAACATGCGGGCCAGCTCGCGGGTGGTCAGCGCGTAATCGACATCGCGATAGCCGCTGGCATCCATTTCAGGCCGGGCCGCTTCGAACTTCTTGGCCGTGCAGGGCATCAACGAGACGCTGACGATCTTGGATGGATCCCAACCGTTCTTTTCGGCGAAGTAGGTTTTCAAGACCGCACCCATCATCTGCTGCGGGCTCTTGGCCGAAGAAAGGTTTGGCAGATAGTCGGGATAGAAGTGCTCGATAAACTTGATCCAGCCCGGTGAGCAACTGGTGAACTGCGGCAGGGTGGCGCTGTTGTCCTTGAGAACAACGGCCTTGTAGAGCCGCGAGATGAGCTCGGAGCCTTCCTCCATGATGGTGAGGTCGGCCGAGAAATTCGTGTCGAACACCTTGTCGAAGCCGATCCGCTTCAGCGCCGTGTTCATCTGGAAGGTGAGCGGAGTGCCCGGCTCGCAACCGAATGCCTCACCGATGGCGGCGCGCGGCGCCGGCGCGGTCTGGATGACCACGAGCTTGTCGGGATCCTCGATGGCGCGCCAAACGGATTCGGTGTCGTCGCGCTCGGAGAGAGCACCGGTCGGGCAGCGATTGATGCACTGGCCGCAATTGATGCACCACGCGTCCTTCATCTCACGGCCCATGAAAGTCGAGATGCGGCTGTGATCGCCACGGCCTTCGGTCGTGAGCGCATAGACGCCCTGATATAGCGCACACATGCGCACGCAGCGACGGCACAAGATGCACTTGTTCATGTGGCGCTGGATGATGTTGTCCGGCGAGGCCATCTCGAACAGCGGCTCGCGCGGACGACCGAAACGCTCGCTGGTCACGCCATAATCGGCACAGAGCTTCTGCAGTTCGCAGGTACTGTTGCGCGGGCAGGCGAAGCAGTCGCCATAGTGCTCGCTCAT
>JBJKRM010000263.1:0-2962 GCA_046704685.1 Rhizomicrobium sp. | reverse complement strand
GCAGCGACTACTGGACGCGTATCTCCGCCAATTCAAAGCCTGGCAAGCAGAAAGCCGCCCGGGAGGCGCTCGCCATCAATTCCCATGCGGCGGGCTGGGCGTTCAAGCTTCCCGCCTACAAGGGCGGCTCCCTCGCGCCGCCGCTGGAAACCCTGCTGAAGCCGAAGGCAAGCAAGAAATAAGCGCCGCTGTCATCCCCGGCCGAGCGCGCCGCGCAGCGGCATGCGCGAGGGGAAGGGGACCCGGGTGGTTTCGGCAATTCGCTCCATCAGACTTGGCAGGGTATAGTTCGAGCAACGAGTATTCACTCCAACTTCGCCTCGCTTGATGGACCTAGGTCCCCTTCCCCTCGCCGGCCACCGCTGCTTCGCAGCGTTGATCCGGCTCGGCCGGGGATGACAGCAAGGTAAACGGAAACCTCCCATGAAAACCATCATCGAACCGTTCCGCATCAAGGTCGTCGAACCGATCCGCATGACCACACGCGTGGAGCGCCAGCAACTGATCAAAGCGGCCAGCTACAACCTGTTCGCCCTGCATGCCGATGATGTGCTGATCGACTTCCTCACCGATTCCGGCACGGCCGCAATGAGCGCGGCACAGCAGTCCGCCCTGCTCGGTGGCGATGAATCCTATGCCGGCAGCCCCTCCTTCTTCCGTTTTGAGGCAGCGGTGAAGAACCTCTTCCCCTTCAAGCACATCCTGCCGACGCACCAGGGCCGCGCCGCGGAGGCCATCCTGTTCTCCGTCCTGGGCGGTGCGCGGAAGGCAGTGCCCTCCAACACCCATTTTGACACCACCCGCGCCAATATCGAGGCCACCGGCGCCGAGGCGTTCGATCTTGTGATCGAAGAAGGCCACGACCCGGACAATCTGCACCCCTTCCAGGGCAATATGGATCTCGACAAGCTGGAGCGCTTTCTTGCCGAGCATGGCGCACAGGTGCCCTGCGTCATGCTCACGGTGACCAACAATGCCGGAGGCGGTCAGCCGGTCAGCCTGGAGAACATCCGCGCCACCGCCAGGCTGGCGCACAAGTTCGGCAAGCCCTTCATCATCGACGGCTGCCGCTTCGCCGAGAATGCCTATTTCATCAAGCTGCGCGAACCCGGACAGCAAGGCCGCCAAGTGGAAGAGATCGTGCGCGATATGTTCGCCGACGCCGATGGCATGACCATGTCGGCCAAGAAGGATGCCTTTGCCAATATCGGCGGCTGGCTGGCGCTCAATGACGACAAACTCGCTCAAGCCGCCCGCGAGCGCTTGATCCTCACCGAAGGCTTCCCCACCTATGGCGGCCTGGCCGGCCGCGATCTCGATGCCATCGCCCAAGGCCTGAAGGAGATCGTCCATGAGGACTATCTCGCCTATCGCCTGCGCACCTCGTCCTATGTCGCCGAGCGCCTGGAGGCCATGGGTGTGCCGACGGTGAAGCCCTGCGGCGGCCACGCCATCTTCATCAACGCCAAGAAGTTCCTGCCCCACATCCCGCCGCTGCAGTATCCCGGTCAGTCGCTGGCCATCGCCATGTATGTGGAGGGCGGCATCCGCGCCTGCGAGATCGGAACCGTGATGTTCGGCCAGCATCCCGACGGCAGCGAGAGCCCGGCCCCAATGGAACTCGTACGCATGGCCATCCCACGGCGGGTCTACACCCAGAGCCACGCCGATTATGTGGTGGAAGTGTTCGAAGAGATCACGAAGCGGAAGGACAGCCTGAAGGGCTACCGAATCGCCTGGCAGCCGGAACGGATGCGGCATTTTTCGGCCAGATTCACGCCTGTATAGTGCATCACCGAAAAGAAGGGCGAGGCATGTCGGATTTCCATAACGCGGCGTGGCGCACGCGGCGCCTGATTGATTTCGTGATCGTGCTGGTGGTTGGCGGCCCGCTACTGTTCGCCAACTTGACCCTGTTCGAATGGCTGCAGCGGTCCCAATGTCCGCGGGGCACATTTCTCGTCGGCACGCTGCGGCCTGGCGCAGAAATGATCGCCCTCATCGCAGCGTCCTTAGGCGCCACCTATCTCCTCCAGATGTCGCTAATAGATCGCTGGACGTGGTTGCGCGAGCGTTGGCGCCCGTATGATCCAGACAAAAAAACGCCGAAATGGGCGTTCCGTATTGCCGGAGCGGCATGCGCCATTTCTATTCCGCTGTTCGTTTGGGCGGCCCTCTGTCAATACTGTGCCGCGCCGGTGGGATTGTCTTTCCGCGTGGAACCGTGGGCGCAGGCGCGCAGCTATGGCTGGGATCACATTGAAGGCATCGCCACGACTTGTTCACCGGGCGCCCGGGGCAGCTGGAACACGGGCTATTTCGTGGTGATGGCGGGCGGGGCCGCGGTGAACCTTATGAATTCCCCCAAAAACTTTGCCCGCGCCTATTCGGGCCTGGTGGGGGCCCTGCACGGCCGAGCTTTCGCGTTCGATGACCACCGAGTTCGGGCCGGCTGCGGTTCGCCTTACCTGCGGTTCCTGGTGAACCGCCCTTGAGGACCGCCACCAAAGAGGGTTTTTCGGCAAGATTTGCTCCGATTTGACGGGAATTTCAATTCGTCGGGCATAACCGTCCAGGCGGGGTTGCGCACCCCGCCATCCCCCGCTAAACGGTCCACTTAGCCTGCAATTCAGCTGGACCCCGGACGCGGCCGTTCCCCGCGCCCGCTTGCGCGTACGAGAGCCCGATGCCAAAGCGTGAAGATATCCACACGGTCCTGATCATCGGTGCAGGACCGATCGTCATCGGCCAAGCCTGCGAGTTCGACTATTCCGGCGCCCAGGCCTGCAAGGCGCTTCGCGCCGAGGGCTATCGCGTGGTGCTGGTCAACTCAAATCCGGCCACCATCATGACGGATCCGGGGCTCGCTGACGCCACCTATATCGAACCGATCACCGCCACCTTCCTGGAAAAGATCATCAAGCGCGAACGCCCCAATGTTCCCGAAGGCAAGGTGTTCGCG
>JBJKRM010000262.1:0-2840 GCA_046704685.1 Rhizomicrobium sp. | reverse complement strand
CCAGCAGCAATTCCGCTTTCAGATAATCGAGCTGCAGGCGCAGGCCGCGAACCGACGCGGTGGAGAGGAAATCGACATCGCGGTCGGAGCGGCGCGCCGAGGCGTTGTCGAGAATGGCCTTGATGCGCTTTGGCGCGTCCGGGTCTTCGGCAGGATGCTTGGGGATCTGCGAAGGCAGCGGCTCGCGACGCGACACGGGATGAGGAACCGGAGGGACGTCGTGGGAATAGGGCCGTTTTGCCATGATAGTCAGCCATCCTAATGTCGTGTTTGTTGTACACCCAATGTGGGGCGCCACCCCTATCCTGCAAAGGCGATGCGTTGGTACGACGCATCGGCAACGCGGCGAATGACGCCGGCGAACACGCCTGCCCGGCAGAAGTCGCCGCCAGGCGGCAATCCTTGCCGCATCTGTCGCAAACCATGGTAAGGCAACCTTATCTTAACAATAAGTTTCGCGGCAGCGCCGCTGACCGCCAAGGGCACGTTTCATGCTTCTGTGACGGAACGGGGACATCCCCGTCACGGAGTATCGAACATGACCATCGGTTCCATAGGAGCATGCCGCGCCAGCTATCTGAGCCAGATGCTTCCGACCCTGCTCAATCGACTGACCAGCACATCATCGACATCATCGACTACGGCTTCGGCCACGGCTTTTACCACCAGCACCTCGCCCGCGGCCGACACCGCCTTGACCGGCAGCAGCAAGGCCCAGCTGAGCGACCAGATCCTCAACCTACTCACCATGATGCAAGCCGGTTCGTCGGCGAACGGCACCACCAGCGCGACCGGCTCGACGACAGCGAGCGATCCGCTGTCGTCCCTGGTTTCGGCCATCGACAGCGACGGCGACGGATCGATCTCGCAAAGCGAGATGGAGAGCTACATCGAGGGCCTCGGCGGCACTCAGAGCCAAGCCGACGCCCTGTTCAACGGGCTCAACCAGAACGGCTCGGGCAATCTCACCACCGCCACGCTACAGAGCGATCTGCAGAGTGCCGGCGCAGCCCATCACGCACACGGCCATCATCACCACCATCATCATGCAGGCTCCGCCAACGACCTCGCCTCCCAGCTCATGCAGGCCAGCGACACCAACAACGACGGCAGCATCAGCCAGTCGGAGTTCGAGAACTTTGTCACCAGCCTGGGCGGCACCACAGCCGAGGCCGACAGCGATTTCTCAGCGCTCGACTCCCAGGGCGGCTCCGGCATCACCTCAAGCCAGCTGAGCAACGCCATCAGCACCTTCCAGAAGAATCAGGCGGCCAGCAACCCGATCCTCGGACTGCTCGACGGCATCTCCAGCGCAGTGAGCGGGCAGACGACGTCGTCCACGATCGCATCGGCTTAGAAACGATCATCCACCGGGAAGCTGCCAGAATTGCAGCCCCCGGCGCGGCCGATTCGTCAATCATGGCGGGCCTTTGCCGGCGCCAAAGCCTTTATAACAAGAACAAAAAGGACAACCTGCGCGCGACCATGCCGCAGGCGCATAGCTGTTCATCCGCATCACAACATACTTCAATCCCTTGAATTCGGGCGGGGCGATTCCGATATGGGTGTTTGTACACATCGGAGAAGCATTCCGCTTCGAACGACTTCCAAACATCGGCGGCAAACACCGGCACGCAGAGCGTTTCTGCGTGAAGGCCCTTTGCTGCCACAGGGCTAAGGGGGCTCTCGTGCTAGACATGATTCATTTCGCCGATCTCCACGTCAGTGGCTGGTTGATCATCATCACCGGCGTGATCGTTCTTGTTACGCTCTGGAAATCGATCCGCATCGTCGGTCCGACCGAAGTCGGACTGGTGCGCAAGCGATTCTCGGCCAGGAAACTGGGGCCGGGATGCGCCATCGCCTTCAAGGGCGAGGCCGGCTATCAGGCCAAGCTGTTGATGCCGGGCATCCAGTTCAAGTTCTGGCCGCTCTATGACGTGACGCGCCATCCCATGGTGCAGATTCCGGCGGGACAGATCGGCGTGGTCATCGCCCAGGTCGGCGAGCCCTTGCCGGTGGGCGCCAAATCGGCGGTCTACAAGACCGATTTCGACAACTTCCAAGACGTCACCACCTTCGTCACCGGCGGCGGCCAGAAGGGCGTGCAGCGTCCGGTTTTGCCGCCGGGCACCGTGGTGCCGATCCATCCCGTCGGCTTCCTGGTCATCACCAAGGACATCGTCTACGGCGTGCCGATCGACGAGGCCTTCGCCGCGCTGGAGCGCAAAGGCGGCCTCAAGCCGGAAACCTTCGGCCTCAATCCCGACCAGCTTAACGTCGTGCGCATCCAGCCGCGCGATTACGGCAACGGGCGGGTACTGGACATGATCGGCATCGTCACCACTTTCGAAGGACCGCCGCTGCCCAAGGGCGCCATCGCCAACCGCATCGGTGACTTCCAGGACATCGAACAACTCGAATCCAAGCCGGAGAGCAAAGACAGCGATCTGGTGGAAGCGATCCTGGCGGTGAAGAACGAGATCCACAACAACTACCAGGATTTCCAGGCCTTCCTCGACAATGGCGGGCGCATCGGATTGCAGCATGATCCGCTGATGTACGGCGCCTACAACCTCAATCCGTTCCTGGTGTCGGTCGAGATCGTGCCGATGCTGGTGGTGAACCAGGGCGAGGTGGCGGTGTTGAAGGCCTATGTCGGCCTGGCCACCGAGGACACCTCGGGCGCCGACTTCAAGTTCGGCTCGCTGGTGCGCCCCGGCCATCGCGGCATCTGGCAGGAGCCGTTGCGCACCGGCAAATACGCCATCAACCCGCGCTGCTACTCGGCCGAGATCGTGCCGACCTTCATCCTGACCCTCAACTGGGCCGATGCGACG
>JBJKRM010000261.1:0-3541 GCA_046704685.1 Rhizomicrobium sp. | reverse complement strand
AGTTCAATCGCGGCCGCGCCATCGAGATCGGCGTGAACATCGTCGATAACGAGATCCCGCAGGCCGTTTATGAACTCGTTGAGGAACGCCTCAAGATC
Organism: Rhizomicrobium sp.; assembly: GCA_046704685.1. GTDB lineage: Bacteria > Pseudomonadota > Alphaproteobacteria > Micropepsales > Micropepsaceae > Rhizomicrobium. The sequence goes on along the minus strand of JBJKRM010000261.1, from coordinate 3,443 downwards.
TACAAGTCGATGGACGAGCACGACGGCTTCGGTCCGGAATACAAGGCGGATCAGCCCAAAGTGCCGACCGCTGCAAGCGCCCGCGTTGAGGACCGCCGCGCCGCCTTCGTCCCGCCGACCGTGATGTGGCGCAAGTAAAACCTGTCATCCCGGACGCGCCCGCGATGGTCTTTCCGCGCGGCACTCAGGGCGCGAGCCGGTAACTGTGTTGATGGGTCATGCGGGTTTGAAGTCTGCATTGTCCCGGCTCTGCGCGCTGCCTTTGGGCACCGTGCGTTATCCGGGCAAGAGTGGGGCAGCGCTTGGCCGGGATGACAATCTTGGTGCTGCCCACTAATCCTTGGCGCGCTCGATATAGGCGCCATCCTCGGTCATCACCACGATCCTGGTGCCCACCACGATGTGCGTCGGCACCATGGTGCGCACGCCGTTCGACAGCACCGCCGGCTTGAACGAGCCGGAAGCGGTCTGGCCCTTCACCACCGGTTCGGTGTCGGTGACTTCCAGCGTCACGCGCTGCGGCAGTTCGATGGCCACGGCCGTGCCGTTGTGCAGCGACAGGGTGACCTCCATGTTCTCCTGCAGGTAGGGCGCGCGGTCTCCCACCACCGAGGAATCGACCGGCAACTGGTCGTAATGCTCGGGGTCCATGAAGATGTAGTGCTCGCCGTCCTGGTACAGATAGTTGTAGGTCCTTTCTTCGACGAAGGCTTTTTCCACACTGTCCGTGGTCTTGTAGCGGTCGACGACCTTCACGCCGTCCGAGATGCGGCGCATGTCGATGGACGTGGTTGGCGTGCCCTTTCCGGGAAAGAAGCTTTCCGCCTTCAAAACCACATAGAGCTTGCCGTCCTTCTCGAGAACGTTGCCTTTGCGCACGGAGCTGGCGATAACCGAAACCACGGATGTACCTCGTTAAGTCGTAGGCGGGCTTGCCGCGTCGTAGCGGCCGGCAGGCCGCGAAGACGGGGGCTATAGCAGGAGCCCATGCCTTTGGCCAAGACGCCTTCGCCCTGGTGGAGCCCGGCGCGCCATGCCGACCGCCGGCCGGCCCTGTTGTCGCGGGGGCAGATCAAGAAGGCCATTCGGTCGCATTTCGAGGGACTTGGCTTCATCGAGGTCGAATGTGGCGCTTTGGCCGTATCCCCCGGGAACGAGGCTCATTTGGCCGGTTTTGCCACCGAAGCGATTGGTCTCGATGGCCGCCGCCGCACGCTCTATCTGCACACCTCGCCCGAGTTTGCCGCCAAGAAGTTGCTGACGGCGGGTGAAACCCGCATTTTTGATTTCGCCCGCGTCTTCCGGAACCGCGAGGGCGGCCCGCTTCATGCCCCCGAATTCACCATGTTGGAGTGGTATCGCGCCTGGGACCCCTATGACGCGGTGGTTGCTGACACGCTCGATCTGCTCCGGATCGCGGCCAATATGACGGGGGCCGAGCTTTTGTCTTTCCGTGGCCGGCAATGCGATCCGCGCGCCGCGGCGGAGCGGCTCACCGTCGCTGAGGCGTTTATGCGCCATGTTTGCATCGACCTGTTGGCGACCATGTCCGCCACGGGCCAGGGGGACCGCGCCGCACTGACGGCGCAGGCGGGGGCTGCCGGGTTCGAAGTGGCCGAAAACGATGTTTGGGCCGACATATTTTCCAAGGTTCTGGTCAGCATTGAGCCGCAGCTGGGGGCCGGCCGTCCGACGATCCTCTGCGAATACCCACGCTGCGAGGCCGCTCTGGCGCGGGCCGCCGCCCATGACCCGCGCGTCGCCGAGCGCTTCGAGCTTTATGTCTGCGGGGTCGAGCTGGCCAACGGTTTCGGTGAACTCACCGATCCCGTGGAGCAGCGCCGCCGCTTTGAGGCGGAAATGGACGAAAAGCAGCGCGTCTATGGTGAGCGCTATCCCATTGACGAGGATTTCCTGGACGCTCTCGCTCATATGCCGCAGGCCAGTGGCGTGGCGCTCGGCTTTGACCGGTTGGTGATGCTTGCGACGGGCTCCCGCAGCCTTGCCGATGTGCTATGGACCCCGGCACCATGAGTGCCCTTAAAAACCTCCATGCCCTTGCCGATGCTGGCCTTCTGTCGCCCGATCGCATCGCCGCGCTCGAGCCGGTGGCGCAGCGCTATGCCATTTCCCTGACCGATACGGTGGTGGGGCTGATCGATCGCGAGGACCCGTTCGATCCCATCGCGCGCCAGTTTGTTCCCACCGAAGACGAACTGGTGACCACGCCGGAGGAGCGCGGCGATCCCATCGGCGATGCGGCGCACACGCCGGTGCCGGGCATCGTGCACCGTCACAAGGACCGCGTGCTGTTCAAGCTGGTGCATGCCTGCCCGGTTTATTGCCGCTTCTGCTTCCGGCGCGAGATGGTGGGGCCAGACAGCGAAACCGCCATGCTGCCGGAGGTCTTTTCCGAGGCAATCGCGTATATCGCTGCCCATCCCGCGATCTGGGAAGTGATCCTGACCGGCGGTGACCCGCTCATTCTGTCGCATCGTCGTATTGCCGAAGTCAGCGCGCGTCTTGCCGCCATACCCCATGTCAAGGTGTTGCGCTGGCATACGCGCGTGCCGGTGGTGAGCCCCGAAGCGATCAGCGATGATCTGGTGGCGGCGTTGTTGGTTCCCGGCGCCTCCACCATCGTCTCGGTGCATGCCAATCATCCGCGCGAGCTGTCGCCTGCGGCCCGCGCCGCTTGTGCCCGTCTGATCGACGCTGGCATTCCGCTTGTCAGCCAGTCTGTCCTGCTCAAAGGTGTCAACGATGACATCGACACCCTGGCGGCGCTGATGCGGACCTTCGTGGAAACCCGTATCAAGCCCTATTACCTGCATCATCCTGATCTGGCGCCCGGCACGTCTCACTTCCGGGTCTCGATCGACGAGGGGCTGGCGTTGATGCGCTCCTTGCGGGCGCGGCTGTCCGGCGTGGCGGTGCCGCAATACGTTCTCGATATCCCGGGTGGCTACGCCAAGGTGCCGTTGGAATCGCGCGACGTGGAGAAGACCGAATCTGGTTGGCGCGTGCGCGATCCCGAAGGCCGCTGGCACGCTTACCCCGCTTAATTCGGGAATGGTTTGCTCATTCCCCAATTCCGCCACCCAGCAAATTCGGCAAATGGATAATCTGCCCCCGATTTCGCCTACGGCGTGATCTCTGTCGCCGTATAGGCTGCGGCGATGATGCCGCCGTCGACCGGCAGGACGGTGCCGGTGACATAGGCCGAGGCGCGGGCGCAGAAGAAGATCGCCGCTCCGATCATGTCGTCGTCCTGTCCGAGGCGGTGCTGCGGCACCGAGGCTTCCATCTTGCCGGGCGCCTTGGCGAGAACCGGCGCCAGCATCTTGGTCTCGAACGGTCCCGGCGCGATGGCATTGACGTTGATGTGATCCTTGGCCAGGTGCTTGGCGAGATTATGCGTCAGGTGGTGCACCGCGGCCTTG
>JBJKRM010000260.1:0-3732 GCA_046704685.1 Rhizomicrobium sp. | reverse complement strand
TCCCTTGACCCCGATCCAGCTCTCGGCCGAGCGCCTCAAGCGCAAATATGGCGACGTGGTGGGCGAGGACCGCGCCGTTTTCGAGCAATGCACCGATACCATCATCCGCCAGGTGGGGGATATCGGCCGCATGGTGGACGAGTTCTCCTCCTTCGCCCGCATGCCGACGCCCGTAATGCGCCGCGAATGCGCGCAGGAGTTGATGCAGCAGCCGGTCTTCCTGCAGCGCGTCGCCCAGCCGCAGATTACTTTCGACATTCATCAGCCGAAGGACATGGTGTTCTTCGAATGCGATGGGCGGCTGGTCAGCCAGGCGCTCACAAATGTGATTAAGAACGCCACCGAGGGCATCGCGTCGCGGGTGGCCAATGGCGACGATATGCCGGGCCGGATCACGGTCTCGCTCGAAACGTCGGATTCACTGCTGGCTTTCAAGGTTGTGGACAATGGCATCGGGCTGCCGCCCGAGCACCGGCACCGCCTGACCGAACCCTATGTGACAACACGCGCCAAGGGCACGGGCCTCGGCCTCGCTATCGTGCGCAAGGTGATGGAAGACCATGGCGGCGAGATCCTCCTGGAAGACGCCGCAGAAGATGGGAAGGGAGCCCAGGTTTCACTGGTGTTCCCATTGAAGCAACGGAACGTGCGTGAAAAAGGGCTAACCGATGAGCAAACACGGATTGCCACTCGCGTCTGAGATCCTGGTGGTCGACGACGAAGAGGATATTCGCGACCTGATCGCCGGCATCTTGAGCGATGAAGGTTACGAGACCCGCATTGCAGGGGACAGCGAAACAGCCCTCAACGCGGTCCGCCAGAGGCGACCGCAGCTTGTGGTCCTCGATATCTGGCTGCAGGGCAGCAAACTTGACGGAATTCAGGTGCTCGACGTCCTGAAGCGCGAGCACCCCGATCTGCCGGTGGTGATGATCTCGGGACATGGCACCATCGAGACGGCCGTCGCATCGATCAAGAAGGGCGCCTACGACTTTGTCGAGAAGCCATTCAAGGCGGATCGCCTGATCCACGTCGTGCAGCGCGCGCTGGAAGCGGCGCGGTTGAAGCGTGAGGTGCAGGAGCTGAAGCTCAAGGCCGGCGAGGAGACCGAGTTGGTCGGTCAATCCTCCGCCATGGCGCAGATTCGCCAAGCCGTGGAGAAGATCGCCCCCACCAATAGCCGTGTCTTCGTCGCCGGACCGCCGGGGTCGGGCAAGGAGCTGCTGGCGCGCCTGATCCATGCCCGTTCGCGCCGCGCCAATAACGCTTTCGTGGCGGTCAATTGCGCCACCATGGAGCCGGACCGCATCGAAGTGGAGCTTTTCGGAGCCGAGAGTTCCGAGGGACCGCGCAAGATCGGACTGCTCGAGCTCGCCCATAACGGCACGCTGTTTCTGGATGAGGTCGGCGACATGCCGGTCGAGACGCAAGGCAAGGTGCTGCGCGTGCTGGTCGACCAGACCTTCACGCGGGTCGGTGGCACCACCCGCGTGCAAGTCGACGCCCGTGTTATCTCGTCCACCTCCAGCGATCTGCGCAACGAAATCAGTGCCGGACGTTTCCGCGAGGACTTGTATCATCGCCTGAACGTGGTGCCGTTGCGCGTGCCGCCTCTGGCCGAGCGTCGCGACGACATCCCGCTGCTGGTGCAGCATTTCATGAAGCGGCTGTCGGCCGCGTCCGGCCTTGCCATGCGCGAGATCGGCGACGACGCCATGGCCGTGCTGCAAGCCCATAGCTGGCCGGGCAATGTCCGTCAGTTGCGCAATGTGGTCGAGCGCCTGTTGATCCTGGCGACCGACGACACCACTCAGGCCATCTCGGCCGACCTGTTGCCCTCCGACCTCGGCGCCAATGCGCAATGGAGCGGGGCAGGGCGCAGCGATCTGGTCATTTCCCTGCCTTTGCGCGAGGCCCGCGAGTTCTTCGAGCGCGATTACCTCGTGGCGCAGATCAACCGCTTCGGCGGTAACATCTCGCGCACCGCGGCGTTCATCGGCATGGAGCGCTCGGCGCTGCACCGCAAGCTGAAGTCGCTCGGCGTCGGCTCGAACATCACCGGCCGGGAAGGGCTGAATGCGTAGTTCGTTCTTTTTCTCCCCCCGGTCACGGGGGGAGTGCCGCCGAAGGCGGCGATGGGGGGAGCAGTCTGGTAATTCCCCCTTCGCCTCGCTGCGCTCGGCACCTCCCCCGCAAGCGGGGAAGGAAAGGGATCGCAGTCTCTCACGATGAAGTGGCCCTCCCGCAAACCCGCCGGCCGCATCGCCTATGTCGACGGTCGCTATCTGCGCCACGGCGAAGCCGGCGTGCATGTGGAGGACCGTGGCCTGCAGCTCAGCGATGCCGTCTACGAGGTCTACCGCATTCAAGGCGGCCGCCTTCTGGATGAGAAGGAACATCTGGATCGCCTGGAACGTTCGGTCGGAGAGATCGAAATGGCGATGCCGATGACATGCAGCGCCCTGAAGGTTGTGTTACGCGAAACCGCCCGCCGCAATGGCGTGACGGAGGGGCTGCTTTACCTGCAGGTGACGCGCGGGTCAGTGCGGCGCGATCATCCCATCCCGGATCCGGCTCCCAAGCCCAGTCTCATCGTCACCGTGCATCGGCTCGACACCGCCGCCATCGCCCGCCGCCGGGCTGAAGGCGTAAGTGTGGTGACGGCGCCGGATCAGCGCTGGGCCCGCTGCGACATTAAGACCACACAACTTCTTCCCAATCTTCTCGCCAAGACTGCGGCACGACGGGCTGGGGCCTATGAAGTCTGGATGCTTGACGACGACGGTTTTGTGACAGAAGGCGCTTCCTCCACGGCGTGGATCGTCGACGCAGAGGGCCGTCTCATCACGCGCGACCTGAGCACGGCCATCCTGCCCGGCGTCACCCGCCGCGTTCTGCTCGAATTGGCTGTAGCAGCGCAGATTCCCGTGATCGAACGCCGTTTCCGGCCGCAAGAGGCGCAGGCGGCCCGAGAGGCGTTTCTCACCGCTGCTTCTGCCGCTGCGATCCCCATCGTGGCGATCGACGGCAAGCCTGTGGGGAATGGTAAACCGGGGCCTGTGGCCCGTCGTCTTGCGGAGCTCTATGCCGCTCAATCCTGAGAGACGCTCTCAGACGACTCACGGTCTGTACCCCCACCAAGTTTTCGCGCAGGGGTTTCATCCAGCCGCCGGAAGGTCTTATGCTGGCATGCACGCTTCGCGGGGGACGCGGGGCCAATAAGCAGACGGGTACGAATAATGAGCGAAAAACAACAAAACCTGCAGGATACGTTTCTGAATGCAGTGCGGAAGAGCAAATCCTCGGTCACGATCTTTCTGGTGAATGGGGTGAAGCTCCAGGGGAACATTACCTGGTTCGACAATTTCTGCGTGCTGCTGCGCCGGGATGGGCAAGCCCAACTGGTCTACAAGCACGCGATCTCGACTGTCATGCCGATGGGGCCCGTCCAGCTCCAGGAGCAGGAAACCGTCGTCGAAGCCGTATAGCCTTGACTGCAGCCGCTGATGATCGCGACGCCGTGCGCTTGCGCACGGCGGTTGTCGTGCACATTGAGCCCAAGTCGCGCAGCGAAGCCAGTTTCGAGCGCGATGCAAGCGCGCGTCTTGCCGAAGCGGTCGGCCTCACGGCCGCCATCGGGCTGGTCGTGGTCGGCGAGCATATCGTGCCGCTGGCGCGCCCCACGCCGGCCACGCTGATCGGCAGCGGCAAGGTGGAGGAGATCGCCGCCGA
>JBJKRM010000259.1:0-4097 GCA_046704685.1 Rhizomicrobium sp. | reverse complement strand
CAGCCGCTGCTGATCGGCGGCGCCACCACTTCGCGCACCCACACGGCGGTGAAGATCGCGCCCAATTATTCCGGCACCGTGGCCTATGTGAAGGATGCCTCGCGGGCCGTGGGCGTGGCCGGCAAGCTCTTGGGCGGCGGGCGGCGCGCCTTTGAACAGGACCTGAGGAAGGAATACGCCGAGCTGCGCGCCCAGCACGGCGAACGCCGCCAGCATGCTGCCTGGCTGACCCTGGCGGCGGCGCGCGCCAATCCCACGGCCATCGACTGGCGCACATATACGCCCCCCAAACCCCGGGCCCTGGGGGTGGAGACCCTCAACGACTACGACCTGCAAGCCATTCGCGCTTATATCGACTGGACACCGTTCTTTCACACCTGGCAGTTGAAGGCCGCCTATCCCCGTATCCTGGAGGACGCGGAAAAGGGCGAGGCCGCGCGCAAACTGTTCGCCGACGCCAACCGCATGCTGGACCGCATCATTGACGAACGCTGGCTGCGCGCCAACGGCGTGTGCGGTCTGTTTCCCGCCAACGCAGTCACCGGCGACGACCTGGCGGTGTACCGTGACAGCGCCCGGGATGAACGCCTGATGACGTTCCATTTCCTGCGCCAGCAGCAGCAGCGGCCGGCCGGCAAGCCCAACCAGTCGCTGGCGGATTTCGTCGCGCCCCAGATCAGCGGCGTGGGTGATTACCTGGGCGCGTTCGCGGTAAGTGCCGGCCTCGGCATCGAGGCGCAACTGGAACGCTTCGCCGCCGATCACGACGACTACAATGCCATCCTGCTGAAATCCCTGGCGGACCGGCTGGCGGAAGCCTTCGCCGAACTGCTGCACGCACGCGTGCGCAGGGAATACTGGGGCTACGCGCCGGAGGAATCCCTGGACAATGCGGCGCTCATCCAGGAACGCTACACCGGCATCCGCCCGGCGCCCGGCTATCCGGCCTGCCCGGAGCACACCGAAAAGGGCGGCATCTGGCGGCTCTTGGAAGTGGAACGGCGCACCGGCATTAAATTAACCGAGCATTACGCCATGTGGCCGGCGGCTTCAGTGAGCGGCGTGTATTTCTCCCATCCGCAGTCGTGCTACTTCGCGGTGGGCAAGATCAACCGCGATCAGGCGGAGGACTACGCCCGCCGCAAGGGCATGACATTGGCGGAAGCGGAGCGCTGGCTGGCGCCAAACCTGGGCTATGCACACGACGATTGAACCGGAATGTTGGTCCGCCGATGCGGGAACAACGCTGCCGTTCGATAAAGCCGTGTTCTGACTGATATTAATGCATGCCGCATGCGGAAATTAATTAGGTCTGTGTGACTGGAAGCCATGGGGGAATATTTGGTTAGAGAGGATCACTGCGGGATCTTCCGGAATTTCAATCCGCGGAACGAATTTTCTTCTTGATTGCGCGATTTCTCAGAATCAGCCACACCCATAGGACGCCGGCCAAGATTAGACTTGCAATTGACAGGTTCGGCGCGACCGGCAAGTGAAATAAGGCCTTCAGCCAGCTCTCAAAATAGCTATCATGTCTGACCGTCGCCGAAAACATGACCAGTGCGGCGATCATGAGACCGCCGGATTCGTTAACGCTTGCCTTATCGAGCTCGCTGGTGATGCGCTGGTACTCTTTGCCTTCCACCCGCAGCGTCGGCCTCTCTATGAAACGCAGTGCTCGCATGCCGTGCTTGAGGACCAAGCGCTTAAGCTTATGCAACTCAAATGGGCCTGCTTTGAGCTGCTGCAGGAGTGCCTCCCAATTCGGCACGGCCACGATATATTTCTCTACGAATGGCTGCAGGTACTCGACGATTCGGAGCTCCGGGTCAATGGAAAGGCAGGTTCCCTCGAGCGTTGTAATGGCCTTGGACATGATGACAAAGTCGTGTGGAATGTCGAGCCCGAATTCGAGGCTTATGTTCAAGAATTCCTGCATCAGGTGCGTAAAAGGTATGTTCGCAATCTCGCAGATAGTCAGCTCGACTAACACTTCATTCATCTTACGCCGATAACCAGCAATATCGACGGTATCCTCATCCACGTCGCAAAGCTCCAGAAACGAATCGATCACACGTGTGGCATCGCAACGCGACATCGCGTAGAGCACATCGAAGGTGCATTCGCGAAGCTCTTCGGGCAGATAGCCGACGATGCCGAAATCGATGTAAGCGACCGTCTGCTTGCCCATGATGAGAATATTGCCCGCGTGTGGATCGCCATGGAAAATGCCGTCCACGAAGATCTGTTTGAGCATGGAATCTGCGATTTGATGCGCCACAGCCTTTCTGTTGATCCCGCCCTCGGGTGCATCGAGGGGATTCACGCCGTGGATGAACTCGAGGACGAGCAGCCGTTCGGTCGAGAGATTGAAAAACACCTTGGGTATTTTCACTCTATGGTAATGCGCCAAGTTGTGGCCGATCAGAAGGGCGTGCTTGGCTTCCAGGCTAAAGTCGAGCTCACGGTTGGTCCAGCGGGCGAACTCATGGACGAGCATTACGAGCTGATTCTTTCTGAGACCGGGCACGAACTTATTGAAGAGATGCGCTAGAAACAGCATGATGAGGATGTCTTCCTCCATCTGATGGCGGATCCCCGGACGTCGGATTTTGACCGCGACTTCCTCGCCGCTCACCAGTCGTGCCCGGTAGACCTGCGCGACAGAGGCGGCGGCAACTGGAGTCTTGTCGAACTCGGCGAAGACCTCGATCGGGTCTTTCTTGAGCTCTTGCAAGAGCTCTTTTTGAGCCTCGGCAAAGGCGAATGGCGGAACCTTGTCCTGTAGCTTTCTGAATTCCTCGCAGAATTCCGCGGGGACGAGATCCGGCCGGATACTCAGGAATTGGCCGAACTTGACGAAAGTCGGCCCCAGCATCTCGAGCGTCCGCCGTGCTATCTGGGGCCTGTCGACCTGCGGCCGACGTGTGCGCAGATGCTGGCGAATGTCCATCTTGCGCCCTGCCGGAACGAACCAATAACGAAAGCGCAAATTGATGATCAGCTGCCAAAATAGGATTGCACAGATGACCAGGAATCGCCGTACGCTCCCTGCGTATTTCATGACCGACATCACATCACTCCTTGCCAGCCGCTTTTAGTGTATCCCTCTAGTGAATTCGGACCGCTTTAAAGGTATGGGGCGGTTGGCTCATATTGCCTCGAGTTGTGGCACGTGGTGCCACGATTCGCGAATCGGTATGGCCGGCCGGAATGAATTCATGATGTGGCGATTGCATGTGGCTGGTTGCCGGAAGCCGGACCCCGGTTGCCCCACATAATTGCCGGGCATTCCAGCGGTACACTGGCATGGGGATGATGCGGCCGCACCCGCAAGGTGTAATCGGACAGGGGGCGGCTGGTTCGCAGCATTGCCTCGTAATGGAATCCCTGCACCGCGCCCCTCAGGGTGTTGTTGATCTGCAGGGCAACATGCTCTGCACCGCCAGCGCCAGGCGCAGGTTCGGCATACAATTCGACACGCACATCGTCCGTCTCGAGGCCGTCGAGATAGACGCGCGCGCTGACATGCCAGCCGCCAGGAGCCGGCGAAAATTCCGGCCCGGAAACCCGGATTGCGGACATATTTCGCGTGACACGTTTCTGCCAAGCGGCAAGCTCTTTTGCCAGGCGTGAGCCATCTTCCGTGCGCGCGACGAAATTCTTCGCCAACGGCACATAATAACGTTCCACATATTCGCGCAGCATGCGGTTGCTGGAAAATTGCGGCGCGAGGCGGGCCATGCTTTCGCGCATGCGTGCGACCCACTTTCTCGGAACCCCCATCTGGTCGCGCTCGAAAAATTGCGGGACGATGTGGTCTTCCAGCAGGGCATACAGTGTTTGGGCATCGCGGTTGTCCCAGTCTTCGGCGGTTTCAGGCGCGCGGCTGTCGCCGATCGCCCAGCCCAGCGGAGGTTCGTAGGCTTCGGCCCACCAGCCGTCCAGCACCGATACGTTGAGTCCGCCGTTCACCAGCGTCTTCATACCGCTGGTTCCGCAGGCCTCCCAGGGGCGGCGCGGGGTATTGATCCAAACGTCCACACCACAAGTCAGGCAGGCGGCCACCGCCATGTCGTAATCTTCCACAAATACGA
>JBJKRM010000258.1:0-3091 GCA_046704685.1 Rhizomicrobium sp. | reverse complement strand
CTGCGGTTCCATCGCCAGGTGAGGGGATAGGCATATGTTCTTCGGTTACAGTCTCACATACCTCCTCGTCTCGCTTGGCTTGGCCTATCACTGCATCCGCACGGGGCGGCCGTGGTGGTGGCTGCTGGTCATCGGCTTTCTGGGACCGCTCCGCTGGATCGCTTATGGGATCTTCGCGGTGCTTCCCGACATGTTCGGCTCGACCTCGGCGCGCCGCTTTGCCGACAACGTCGCCAGCATGGCCGATCCCGGCCGTGGCTATCGCGAGAAGCTGCGCGATGTGGAGCGGGTCGGCTCGGCCGATGCCAAGCGGGCGCTGGCCGAGGAGTGCATCAAGCGCGGCATGTTCCAGGATGCGGTGGATCTCTATCAGAGCGCGATGACCGGGCCGCTCGGCGGCAACGATCCGGTGCTGCTGCGCGGCTTGGCGCGCGCCAAGCTGCTGGCGGGCGACGGCCAAGGCTCGGTCGCCGCCTTCGAGACTCTGAAGTCGGTCGATCCCGCGGCCTGGGATGCCGATGTCGAGCTCGATTACGCCCGCGCTCTATCGCTGGTGGGACGCACCGACGATGCCTTGCGCCAATACGAAAAGGTGGTGCCGCGTTATCCCGGCGAGGAGGCGCGCTGCCGCTTTGCCATTCTGTTGCAGCAGATCGGCCACCACGACCGCGCCCAGGCGCTGTTCCGCGAGATCATCGACTCGGTGAAGCACTCGCCCGGCTATTACCGCTCGCGCCAGCGCGAATGGTACCGCATCGCCAAAGAGCAGCTGGGGATGCTGTAGTCCTGCTGCGGACGAAATCTCTCAGGCGTGGCCGGCGATGCCGCGCGGCTTGGGCGGGATGTTCACATCGGAACTGATATGCCGTGCACCCTGGCGCAGCTCGTAACGCAGGCGGACGCCGTTGTATTTGCGTCTGGCCGCTTCGACGGCGCTGCAGTCGTTTTCGGCATCGACCGAGTCGGTGGCAATGAGCTTGCCGCCATCGCCGAGGAAATGAAGTTCGTAACGCATCCCACCGCTCCGCCCACTGTGCGGAGGAGACCATATCACGCAGTTTTGCCGGCTGCATTTTGCGCCTGTCGCGTGTGTGCTTTCGCAACTGATTCCATCGTCGTCGATCCCCATCCACCCACAGCATGTTGTGGAGTCTGACCTGTGGGCGTTCCGCTCTATCGTGCTCGCGCGATGGCGCGTGCTGTAACGGTTCGATGTCACATTTGTGACGATCCGGGATTGTGGTTGGCGTGCAAGGGATTGGTGATGCGATCCGAACGGAACCGCACATCGCGTCAGTGAGGTTCTGTCATCCACAGCTTTTTTGTTTTGCATCGTCTCTTTACGAAGCGCGCCGCCAAGCTACTGTGAGGCCGCAAAGAGGTGGCTGTGGCCCACGAAATCGAACGGAAGTTCCTGGTCGTCGATGACGAATGGCGGCGTTTTGCCGGCCGCACGCTTTCGATCCAACAGGCTTATCTGGCCCGCACCAGCGCAGCGACGATCCGTGTGCGGATTATAGACGGCGTCGACGCCTATGTGACGGTGAAGACCGCCCGCCGCGGCGCCACGCGCAGCGAATACGAATACGGTGTCCCGCTCGCCGATGCCGAAGAGATGATGGCGATGCGCACCGGCCTCGTGCTGCGCAAGCGGCGCCATCTGGTGACGGCGCACGGCATGCAGTGGGAAATCGACGAATTTGACGACGTTCACCAGGGTCTGGTGCTGGCCGAGATCGAGCTGGCGCATGTCGACACGGCCTTCATGCATCCCGTTTGGCTGGGGGCGGAGGTGACGCACGACCACCGCTATTACAACAGCTATCTGGCGACCCATTTCCCCTTCGCCGCCGAGGCCACCGGCACGGCCGGCTAGGGGATTCCGCAATGCCGCAGCGTCGTTTGGCGTACTGGTGCGTTAACGGAATCCTGTTACCTGCCAGCGCAAATTGTCATCGTTGAGCGCGTAGGGCAGGTCATGCTGCATGGACGAAATCTGACCGCGATTGCCGTTATCGTCGCCTTGATTACCGGCGACCTCGTCCTGGTTCGCGCCAGCCACGGCAATGGAGATCTCTTGTCGTCCTGGCCCGCTCTCTGGCCCTATCTGCTGGTTTGGGCCGCGATCACCGCGCTCACCGTCTACGCCGTGCTGAAGAACGACCAGACCTCGCACTGAGCCCCCGCCGCCTCGTCACCGAACATGAAGCGCATGGCTGTGAAGGCGCTCACGCCGAAAAACTGATCTTTCGGAGCGGATGACGGCCGTTGGAAAGGGTTTGTTAACCTTCGTAAGCGATTGTCGCGCCGTCTTCCCTTGAAGACACCCCACCATTACCCAACGCCTTGGGGCCGGCATCAAAGCCGGCCCTTTTTTCTTGTGCCGCGGTGGCGCCGCAGCGGGGCCATGCCGGAAACGGTCCGCAGGGAACGGCCGGTGTCGGGTGGAAACGGACCTTGCCAAACGCGGGGCTACTTCCGGGTCGCGCCATTAATTGCCGTTCGTCCGTCTTAGGCGTCGCACGTCTATAGCCGTCCGAATTGCTATTCCGACAAGCAAGACCAACACGCGCCCGAGGACTGTCCACCACCAACCAAATGTGACTTCGACATAAACGAGCGGAGCAGTGTTCCCAATGGTGAACAATACGGCCAGCACCATCTCAAGGGCGCGTGCAGTCGTTCGTCTCATCGCGGTTCCCTTATCCTACTATAAAGACAATAGCATCTTGGCCCCATATATCGATACACCTCGGTGAATGTCGCAATCTGGCGCCTTTCCGCCCAACGGGTTAGGTCCGGAATCAACCCGGGAACGGAAGTACGAGCTTCGGCGGAATCGCGCCAACTTCAGACATACATTGAGCGCAAGAGTTATCCGCCGTTTCGTCTCGCCAGCAGCTTTGCGATGACCGACGCCCACACCAATGCGCACGCCAACCCAATACCTGCAAATAGGTATACCGGCCACACCTCGTGATAGCCGCGCAGAGCGTCGTCATACAGCAAATAGTAGGATACCCCCACCAGGGCCAGCAGGGCCAAGCCAATACCCAACCCCAAACGATTAGTGCTTTCTGCAGTTCCAGAT
>JBJKRM010000257.1:0-3009 GCA_046704685.1 Rhizomicrobium sp. | reverse complement strand
GGGCCGCCATGTATTTGCCGACGGCCTTGCGCGGACCGGCCCCGAAAACCCGCGCGGTGGAACGCGCCCAGTCTTCAAAGCCGCGGAAAAGGACCAGGCTCTTCGCCCCCTCCCCCCGTATAAACATATGGGGGGCTCTGGCGCATTCCGCCCGCAGCTTCACCACGGGCGGAGCGCCGAGTGCTGCGCAGAGATCGGCCGAGAGATTCCACATGCCTTTGAGAAACGGCTCCCTCGCCGGGTTGAGCGGACTCGACCAGAAGTGGGATGCCATCTGCGTATAGAAATCGGGCTCCGACACCGAGGCAATGCCCGCTTCGTACAGGACCCGGCTGAGAAACGTGGAGCCGCAGCGCCCCGGCGAGTACAGGAAGACGGGATCATCGGCAGGACCGGCGGTGAGCGGGCCGTGCTCGATTGGAACGGACAACAGCCGATGCGCCAGGCGCCGCAGATGGAGATAATAGAACGGCGCCGACTGGGCGGCGCGGCGATCGACACCAGCAACATATATCGCGCGGGCCCGCGCAAAATCGATGCAGTAAGGCAGCACGGCTTCCTGCAGCGGCGCCGGAACGGCGCAGCGCTCGGTGGCGAAGTCGCCAGCGGACGCAATGCTGATGCGATCGGCACGTCGTGTCTTGCGCACGATCCGGTTGATGAATGGTCTCGCCACGTTCCCGATCCAGCGTTGATGCCGAGCTATTATTCCAGCCACCGGCATCGCGCGCGCGCGAATCTGTATTCATTTGTCCCAAACCCATTTCCGTCCATCATTTCGAACAACTTTGTCGACCGACAAAACACCGATCTGCGTTTCTATTGCGTCGTTGCTTTGTCGGTCCCAATGAAAACGTATGTCATCAATCTCCCGCGTAGGCGGGATCGCCTGCAGGCCATGTCGGCACAACTCAGCCGGATGGGTCTGGCGTTCGAACGAATCCCGGCGGTCGACGCGGCCCGTGTCAGTGATGCCTGGTTGAAGCAGCATTTCCAGGCACGAGGCCCCCTCGGTGCCATCTCAAAGGGCGACCAGTGCTGCTCCCTCAGCCATCGGCACACATGGCAGTCGTTTGTCGCATCCGGCGAACCTTACGCGATTGTCATGGAAGACGATGTGGTGCTGGACATCGCGGCCGCCGAACTGCTGCACCAGCCCCACTGGATCCCATCGGGCGTCGATCTGGTGAAGCTCGAACATTTCGGGCCGGACGGGCAGATGATTTTGATCGGTGAGCCGACGAAGGTGATGGCGGGGCGGCGGATCGCGCCGATCCTGTCCCGCCACACCGGCGCCGCCGCCTACATCCTTTCACGGCGGGCGGCGGAGATGTTGCTGGCGCTTCACACCGAGTGGTCCGTTCCGGTGGATCACCTGCTGTTCAATCCCAATGTGTCCTGCATCGTGGAGGCGTTGCGGCCGCAGCAATTGCTGCCCGCCATCGCGCGCCAGACCACATCCTTCGGCGGGGCGTCGGACATCCGGCAGTGGCGGGCGATGCGGCCAAGCCTGGCGCTTTTGAAACGGGAAATGGTGCGGGCCTATTACGAGCAGCGGCAGTTGCCCAGACAACTGGTCCAAGGCTTGACGGGCCGGGCGCGGCTGGTGCGCGTCGGCAACGACCAGCTGATCGCAACGCAATCCTTCGCGCCAGCGGCGCCGGCCGGGGAGCGGCGCCGGGTGGCCCGAGTGTCAGGTGTCGAGTGCCGGATTGCTGAAACGGGTGAAGCGCGCCTCGAAGATCAATTCGATCGCCCGGGTGGCGCCGTGGCGGTGCTTCTCGACCAGGATCTCCGCCCGGTTGGTGGCCCGCTCCAGCTTCTCCTGCCACTTGGCGAAGTCCGGCGACGTCGGATCGGGCTGGCGGGTGGCGAGGTAGTATTCCTCACGATACACGAACATCACCACGTCGGCGTCCTGCTCGATCGAGCCGGACTCGCGCAAGTCCGACAGCACCGGCCGCTTGTCATCGCGGGAGTCGACACCACGCGACAGCTGCGACAGCGCCACGATCGGCACGTTCAATTCCTTGGCCAGCGCCTTCAGCCCCTTGGTGATCTCGGTGATCTCCTGCACCCGGCTGTCGTTGCGCCGCGACGGCTCGACCAGCTGCAGGTAGTCGATCATGATCACGCCGATGTTCTTTTCCCGCTTCATGCGGCGGGCCCGGGCGGCGATCTGGGCGATGGAGATGCCGCCGGTGTCGTCGATGTAGAACGGGACGTTGGAGAGTTCCGGCATGGGCTGCACGAACTTCTCCCATTCGCTATCGGAGAACTAGCCGGAGCGGATCTGCCACATCTCGATCTCGGCGCGCTCGGCCAACACACGAGCCGACAGCTGCTGCGCCGCCATTTCCAGACTGAAGAACAGCACTGCGCCGCCCCGCGGTTCCGGTGCACCGGCTGCCACATCCTGGGCGTAGGTGTAAGCGGCATTGAAACCGACATTGACGGCAAACGCGGTCTTGCCCATGCCCGGACGGCCGGCGACGATCAGAAGGTCGGAGGGCTGCAAACCACCGAGCAGGTTGTCCACCTCGATGAAACCCGTCGTCACGCCGGAGATCTTGCCGCCACGCAGCTGGGCCTTTTCGGCCTGCGCCACCGCACGCTGGAGACTTTCGGCAAAATCGATCGGACCCTGGCCGTAGCGGGCATTCTCGCTGACGCGATAGAGCGCTTTCTCGGCATCCTCGATCTGCTCTTGCGGGGCCTTATCGTGCGGGGCCTCGTAGGCCGTGTTCACGATGTCTTCGCCGATGTGGATCAGCGTGCGCCGCAGCGCCAGTTCGTAGAGGATTCGCGCGAGATCGCGCACGTTCGGCACCGCCGGTGCGGCCTGGGCCAGACCAGTGAGATAGCCATGACCACCGACCTCCTGCAGGCCGGGATCGTTCTTCAGCGCGGCATGCAGGGTGAGCGGGGTGACGACCATGCCGCCGCGCTCAATGGCGCCGGCCATCGCTTCGTAAAGGCGCTGGTGCAGCGGATCATAGAAGTGCTCGG
>JBJKRM010000256.1:0-2894 GCA_046704685.1 Rhizomicrobium sp. | reverse complement strand
ACCGTCGCATCGAAGTATCGCGCGCGATCGAGCCCGAACTCGCCGCAACGCTGAAACGCGGGCCTTGCGGCGACCTTGCCTTCGTGTGCGGCGAACGTGGAGGGCCGCTGACCAAGGAGTCCTTCGGCAACGACTTCAAGCAGGCGTGCGTCGATGCAGGTTTGCCGAACCGCTCGGCTCACGGGCTCCGGAAGCTTTCCGCCACCATCTGGGCAGAGCGCGGCGCCACAGAGCACCAGCTCATGGCCATGTTCGGCTGGCTCACGATTCAGATGGCCGCGCACTACACCCAGGGCGCAAACCGAAAGCAACTCGCGATCGAAGCCGCGACCAAGCTCACGCGAACGGCCGATGAACGTTCTATTCCCTCACCCGCAAAAAAGTGAGGGAGCGAGAGCGGAAATCATAGTGATTTCAACATCGAAATTCTGTGCTGGTGCGGTCGAGAAGATTCGAACTTCCACAGGATTGCTCCCGCTAGCACCTCAAGCTAGTGCGTCTACCATTCCGCCACGACCGCAGCGCAGGGGCCGGGGGTGTAGCAAACCCGCCTGCCCTTGTGAAGAGCGGGAAAATCAGCCGAAAAATGCCGGAGCGGAGCGCCACAGGATGAAGATGGCCACCGCCACAACCATCACGGCGAACAGCCGCGTCAAGACGGCGCGGCGCTGCGACAGCCGCTTGGCAAGGGTGACACCGACCAGCCCGCCCACGATCCCACCCAGGATGAACAGGCCCGCGACCGGCCAGTCCACCATGCCGGCAAAGGCGTAGGACAGGGCCGTGGCCAGCCCGAACGTGCCGACCGACACCAGGGAGGAGCCCACCGCATTGATGGTCGCCATGCCGCTGCCCAGCATGATGGCGGGCACGATCAGGAAACCGCCGCCAATGCCGAAAAAACCGGACAGCATGCCGACCATCTGGCCGGCGCCCACCAGGCGGACGGCGATGGAGCGGTCCAATCGGACATCGGGATTGCCCTTGGCGGCACGCGGGCTGAACATGGCGGCGGCGACGGCCAGCATCAGCACACCGAACAGGAACAACAGTTTCTTGCCGTCCACCATCTGGCCGAGTTGGGCCCCGGCCAGCGCTCCCAGAATGCCGGAGGCCGCAAAGGTCGCCGCGCACGGCCATTTCACATGCCCCGCCCGCGAATGGGAGATCAGATTGGCGAAGGCATTGACCGCCACCGCCAAGGCGCTGGTGCCGATGGCGATGTGCGTGGAACGCACGCCCACGACGTAAACCAGGAGCGGCACAGCCAGAATCGAGCCGCCGCCGCCCAGAAGGCCCAGGGCAAATCCCACCAGGCTCCCGCTGCCGATCGCCAACGCCTCGTGCAAGCCCTCACCTCCCGCAATAGAGCTCGAACAGCAACCGGATGACACGTTCGATCTTGGAATCGGCAAGGCGGTAGTAAATCGTTTGGGCATCACGCCGCGTCGCCACCAGCCCATCCTCGCGGAGGCGGGCCAGATGCTGCGACATGGCCGACTGGCTGAGGCCGGAAGATTCGGTCAGCTCGCCCACACTGCGCTCGCCGGCGCACAGCTCGCAGAGCACCACCAGGCGCGCCGCATGAGACAGGGCGCGCATCAGGGCCGCAGCCTCTTCCGCCTTCCGCGTCATCGCCTTAATCTGGCGTGTGTCGTGCGTAACCACAGCGTCTCCCTTTGACATCGATAAATTAGGATTGTCTAATATAGTCGTCAACCCTGCTGGGAGGGGAAGCCATGGAACCGGTGATCACAGCCTTCTTCGATACGGCAACCTACACCGTCACCTATCTCGTCGCCGATGCGCCGACCCGCCAAGCGGTGATCATCGATCCTGTGCTGGATTTCGACCCGAAATCGGGGCGCACCGCCACCAAATCCGCCATGAAGGTGGTGGCAGCGGCGGAATCCGAACACCTCACGGTGAACTGGATCCTGGAGACCCATGCCCATGCCGATCATCTGTCCGCCGCGCAATTCCTGAAGGAGAGACTGGGCGCGAAGATCGCGATCGGCGAGCACATCAAGACGGTCCAAAGCACTTTCCGGCCGATCTTCAACGCCACCGATCTGGCCTGCGACGGCACGCCGTTCGACCGTCTGCTCAAGGACGGCGAGATCGTCAAGACCGGCAATCTCGAGATCGAGGTGCTGTACACGCCGGGGCATACGCCCGCTTGCGTGAGCTACAAGGCCGGCAGCAACGTCTTCGTCGGCGACACGCTGTTCATGCCGGACTACGGCACGGCGCGCTGCGATTTTCCGGGTGGCGATGCGCGTACGATGTACCGCTCCATCCGCCGCATCCTGACGCTGCCGCCGGAGACCGTCATGTGGATGTGCCACGATTACGGCTCGCCCCGGCGCACCACCTTCACCTGGAAAAGCAGCGTCGGCGCCCAGCGCGAGAGCAACGTCCAGATTCACGACGGCATCGACGAAGACAGCTTCGTCACCATGCGCACCAACCGCGACAAGACCCTGGCGATGCCGCTGCTGATCCTGCCTTCGGTGCAAGTCAACATCCGCGCCGGCCAGATGCCGCCGCCCGACAGCGACGGGCACGTTTATCTCAAACTGCCGGTGGACAGACTTTGACAGCCCCGCTTAGCGGCAGTGCGGCCGATGTCACCTGGGTCCGCCGCATTCGCGGCGGATGACAAATCTTGGCGGGACGCTAAATCCCCTCGCCGTCGACGCCGTGGATGCCGCATTCGTCCTTGTCGAGACCGGACCAGCGCCCTTCGCGATAGCCCTCGCCGCTCTTGACGCGCCGCGTGCACGGCATGCAGCCGATGGAGGGACAGCCGTCTTCCACCAGCGGGTGGCGCGGCAGTTCATGCCGGACTACGGCACGGCGCGCTGCGATTTTCCGGGTGGCGATGCGCGTAC
>JBJKRM010000255.1:0-3412 GCA_046704685.1 Rhizomicrobium sp. | reverse complement strand
CCTTCTATTTCGAGAACTACGACACGATGTGGCAGCAGGTGATGGAGATGCTGCGCATCGAGAAGGGCGGCGAAGAGCAGATCGCAGGCGAGCTCGAGACCTACAATCCCCTGATTCCGCAGGGGCGCGAGCTGATCGCCACCCTGATGCTGGAGATCGACGATCCTACCGTGCGCGAGCGCGTGCTGCGCACGCTGGCCGGCATCGAGGAGAGCATCTTCCTGGAACTCGGCGGCGAGCGCATCACCGCCAGGCCCACCGAATACGAGGACCGCACCACGCCGGACGGCAAGACCTCGTCGGTCCATTGGGTCCGGTTCACCTTCACGCCGGAGCAGATCGCCCGCTTCCGCCAAAGCAGCGAGCGCATCGTACTGGGCGTTTCCCACGCCAATTACGGGCATATGGCGCTGATGGGCGAGGCGACCCGCGCCGAACTGGCGAAAGATTTCGCCTGACCGTCAAACGGTCGCGTTCTGGAATGGGTAGGCGAACTGCTACTATGCTTCCCAGCAAGGGAGGCTGGCATGCGCGCCTTGATGGTGATCGACGTCCAGAAGGGCATGTTCGAAACCGAGCAGCCGTTTCATGGTGACGAGGTCGTGGCGCGGATTGCCGCTCTGATCACGCGGGCCCGCGCCGCCCAAGCCCCCATCGTTTTCGTGCAGCATGACGGTGGCCCCGGCGACGAGCTGGACCGCAACGGCGAGGGGTTCGGCTTCCGCGCCGAAGTGGCGCCACTGCCCGGCGACAATGTCGTGGTCAAGCATCACTGCAACGCCTTCCAGGACACCGATCTCGACGACCGGCTGCAGGGCATCGACGAGATCGTGGTGTGCGGTATCCAGACGGAGTTCTGCGTCGACACCACGGTGCGCGCCGCCGTCGATCGCGGCTACCACGTGGTGGTGGCCTGCGATGCCCACACCACCTATGACAGCGCCATCCTGCCGGCCGAGACCATCATCGCCCACACCCAGCACATCTGGAACGGCCGCTTCGCCAAATTGAAGAAGACGGAAGAGATAAGGTTTCTGTCGGGGATGTAGGGCGATCCACCCCCCCTTCCAGGGGGGCGACAGAGTCACCACTTCACCTTGCCCGCCAGGATGGCGGCGTGGACGTCGTGGGTAAGCGGCTTGTAGCGCGTGTCGGATGGATCGAGCCAATAGAGCGAATCGTTGATGAAGGAAGGGTCGAAGCCTTCCTTCACCAGGTCGGCTTTTTTCAGCTTGTAGGTCCCGGTGATCTCCATTTGCGGGCGCAGACGCAGCAGCAAAGGCCGGGCGAAGAACGGCAATTGCAGCTTGTCGGTAAGATCGGTGGGGTCGAAGCCGGGCGCCACCAGGGCCGCCATGCCGGCACGGCCGTCATAGAAGGGCACCGCCACGCCATAGACATTGACCTCCTCGATGCCGGGAATGACGGACAGCGCTTCGGCGACCTCGGAGGTGGCGACGTTCTCGCCCTTCCAACGGAAGGTGTCGCCGACGCGATCGACGAAATAGAAAAAGCCGTGCTTGTCCTGGCGCAAGAGATCGCCGGTGCGGAACCAGATGTCGCCTTTGGCAAAAACGTTGTGCAGGATCTTCTTCTCGGTTTCGCTGCCGGTGGTGTAGCCCTCGAACGAGCGCCCGGGCCGGTCGGAGATGCCGCCCAGCGCCTCGCCCACTTCGCCGACAGCACATTCGACGCAGAAACCGTCGGTCCCGCGCACAGGGATCTCCTGCGCCACATCGAAACGCACCAAACGCACCGGAAACAGCGCCCGCATGTAAGGCGGCACGCGGCCCACCGCGCCGACCACATTGTCGTAGTTCAGCATGGAGACGTTGCCTTCCGTCGAACCGTAGAACTCGACGATGCGGGGGATGCGGAAACGCATCTGGAACTGAGGCCAGATCTCGGGCCTGAGACCGTTGCCGGTGCAGCCGCGCAAGCGATGCCGGCTGTCCTTCTTGTCGGGCGGGCAGTTGAGCAGATAACGGCAGATCTCGCCGATATAAGCGAACAAGGTCGCGCGATAGCGCCGGCAATCGTCCCAGAATTCGTGGGCCGAGAACTTCTTCTTGAGAATCACCGACCCACCCGCCGTCAAGGCCATGCCGACGGCGCAAATGCCACCTGTGGCATGATAAAGCGGCAGAGGAATGTAGACTCGGTCGGAGCGCCGCGTGTTCAGCGCACCACCGAACCCGTTCATCATGAACATCATGCGCAGATGACTGAACCTGGCGGCCTTGGGCATGCCCGTGGTGCCGGAGGTATAGATGTAAAAGGCCGTATCCCTGGCCTTGAGGCCGTCGCGCACCGAGGCCGGCGGGCGGGCGGGCGAGGCGGCGGCGAGCGCCGCATCGAGATCGTTGCGGGATCCCGGCCGACCGAGACCCCAGACCGGAGGCATGGCACCAGCGGCGCGGCCCGCCTCGGTGAGCGCGTCGCAAAGCTCGGCGCCCACGACGATCAAGCGCGCCTTGGCGATGAGGATGGAATGGGCCAGCGGCGCCCCTCTCAGATTGGTGTTGATGAGGGCGGCAACGGCGCCGAGTTTCAACAGGCCAAGCCAAGCCATGAGGAAATCAGGACCGTTCTCGAGGAACAGCGCCACCACATCGCCGCGCCCCACGCCCTCGCCACGCGCCCAATGGGCGTAGCGGTTGGCACCCTCCTCATAGGCGCGGTAGCTGACAATGCGGTCCTGGTCGAATATGGCCGGGGCGCGCGGTGTCCGGTCAGCCCATTCCTCGACGAGGTCGACGAAGGTGCGATGACCGTCCGCCTTGATGCGGCGCAAACGCCAGAAGGTTCGCCCCACCGAGGTGATGTATCTATATTCGCGTCGCAGAGAGTCGAACATTCACCGCCGATCTCATGGGCGGGAAAATGATGAGGGCGCCAGGAATGAGCGTCAAGGCGGATCAAACGCTCGATTTGAAGGGGCTGAAATGCCCTCTCCCTGCGTTGCTGGCAAAACGCGCGGTTGTCCGCTCCGCCTACGGAAACGTCATCGAGGTGATCGCGGACGATCCCCTGGCCTATATCGACGTGCCGCATATGTGCCGCAGCGAGAACATCGAAGTGCTGGCACAGCAGCGCGAAGGCGACGTCGTGCACCTGTGGCTACGGCGCATGTGACGGCGGCGCCGTGCCGCCCGTATGTGGGGCGCCCGCATTGGCCACATGGTTCAGCACATCCTGCGCATTGAGGGCGCGCGGCTCGTTCTTCGCCTGATCATCGGTCAGAAGGACGATTTCCGCATAGGCCTCGTATTTGGTGATCGGCTGGCTGGCGACGTCCCGTCCCCAGCCGGGTCCGTACGGCCAGCTGTGCCAATACCAGCCATAACCGCCCCAGCCTGGCCAACCCATGAAATCACTCTGATAGATGGTCTGTGCCTGGGTGGTGCGCGTG
>JBJKRM010000254.1:0-2788 GCA_046704685.1 Rhizomicrobium sp. | reverse complement strand
GCCATAGGTTCCTGACAGTTTGGCGCCGCCCAGGATGTTCACCGGCCCGTCGTTGACGATGCCGATGCGCCGCGAGAAGAACGGCGCGCCGTTGGGGTCCTGATTGACGCTGAGCGCTTCGCCGCCGAATTCGAAAGCCGCTGCGTCCTGCAGGAAGAAGTCGCGCCGTTCAGGGTAGAACAGGTTGAAGCGCGAGATGTTCACCCGGCGCTGATCCAGCGGGGCGTCCGAGAAATCGGTGTTATAGGTCAGTGTGCCGGTCAGCGACGGCGTCAGCTTGTAATACATGTTGCCGCTCGGCCGGAAGCTGATGCCGCTGCCGTCGCCTGGCTTGTCCCACACTTGTTGGTATCTCGTCAGGGCAAAGGCCTGCACGTCGAGTCCGATGCCACGCCGGATGCCTTCGATGCCGGTTAGAGTGCCTTCATGGGTGATGTCCTGCGAGGCGATGGTCTCATTGATGGAGGACCAGCGGATGCGTTCGTTCTTCTTGCGCACCAGACGGAACAGGTCGAAGCCCCAGTCGCTGCGCGATCCGTAGGAGAGGCTGCGGAAGGGGATGGCCACCTCCGCTGTCCACCCTTGCGATGTGATCTTGGCCTTGGCAACCCAGATCGTGTTCCACTCGTAGAGCACTTCGCTGTTGTTCTGGATCAGGCCTTCGCGGCGGGCGCCCAACGGATTGATCTCGAAGATGTAGCCGTTGCGGCGTGTCATGCTGGGATCGAGATAGATGCGGATGATGTCGTCGTTGTCGATCGATCCGTCGCGCTGCTTGATCCGCGCGGTCACTGGGGCAGGGTCATCGGCTCTAATCGAGAAATAGAGATTGTCCCCGTCATAGAGCACCCGCACTGTCGTGTGCTCGACGGGCGGCTGCCCTTCTTGCGGTTCGAGTTGGTAGAATTCGTTGATCGGCTTGGCCTTGCGCCATACGGGGTCGGAGATGTCACCATCGATCGTTGGCGCCTGGGAAGCGTCAATTCGGGTGGCGTGTGCGGAAGGCTGGTAGGTGGTGAAATCGCGATGCGGCTGCGCTTTGGCCGCCGATGTGCAAGCCAGCGCCGCGGCCGCAATGCTGAGGATACGCCGGGAATGGAAAATCGGCGGCATGAAACCCTACGTCTGCCAAGGTCGGGCAGAAGAAGCGACGAATAGAGTCGGCGCAAGACCTGCCGTGTCACATTCATGTGCGGAGGATTGACGCGCCTTTAATAGAGGATTAACCGGCCCCGTTGGGCACGGACTGGAAGATCGCATCACAGATGCGGAGTGTTTGCCGGTTTCGATGGCAACGATGCACGCAACGGCGAGGCCGTTAAGAAGATCGAAACCATGTCGCCAGCCGCACTGCGCGGCCAAACCCTTCGGGAAGCCGCGACCTTCGAAACAACTTTAGGGCGTAAATGGCGCAGGATAGGGCGTCGGATGCTGCCGCGAAGTTCAACGGATCAGGTTACTTTTTATATAAACTGTCTCTTTAGGATGAGCCTTGCAGACTATTGGGATTACGGCGGAGGGGCCTTCCGCGCACGCCCGTCGACGGCACGGTATGCCGTTCGACCATCGGCTTGACGAGAATAGTGCGGCCCGCTTCCCGGATGAGCAGTTACGGATAGAGGCACGGGCCATGAGCAACCTGAACGACAGACTCCCCACTTGGACACCGGCCCAGCGGGCCGTCGGCGAAAAGGTCTACCAGCGGGTGGTCAAGCAATTGGACAAGGCCTTGCTCGCCTCTTGGCGGGCCTGTGGCGAAAATTTGACTTCGGTACCGCCTGACAAGTTTGAGGTGGAGCGCGCAAAGCTTCAGCGGCTTGTCACCGGCGACTTCTCGGATCAATTTTTTCAGAGTCAGGCCGAGATCATCAAGCACGTCAGCGCCAACACCGATATCGTCACTTGGTTGTCTCATGGTTTTGCGCCTTATGCCGCGGCACTGATAAACGTCTTGCTGGACAATACCTTGCCGTTCGATCGCCGTCGTCCTCAACTGATCGAGGGCTTGATGCGCGCGCTCTACATCGATGCGGCCGTCATTGTGCACCATTTTCTGCAGACGGAGCAGACGGAACTTACCATCAAATCGATCGGCGAGGGTCTCGACCATTTGGCAAAGGGTGACCTCACCTATCGCGTTACCGAGGATTTGACTGGCGCGTTTGCCAAGTTGAAAACGGACTTCAACCGCGCTCTGGATCGCCTGCAGGATACCGTGCGGAATTTGCAGGCCTCGGCCAGGCAGATCACGACGGGGTCATCGGAAATCTCGACGGCCGCAGAAGACCTGTCACGCCGCACCGAACAACAGGCGGCCAGCCTCGAAGAGACCGCCGCAACGCTCGAAGAGATCACTGCGACCGTAAAGCAGACAACGGCCAACACCCGCGACGCCTCGAAAAACGTCGAAGCCGCGAAGCAACTGGCTGAAACTGGCGGCAAGGTGGTCGAAACCGCCGTCAACGCCATGGACGCCATATCGCAATCCTCGAAAAAGATCACCGACATCATTGGCGTGATCGACGAGATCGCTTTCCAGACCAACCTCTTGGCGCTCAATGCCGGCGTCGAAGCGGCACGTGCCGGCGAGGCGGGCAGAGGCTTTGCGGTGGTCGCAAGCGAAGTGCGCGCTCTGGCGCAGCGCTCGTCGGAAGCGGCCAAGGAAATCAAGGTCCTGATCAAGACGTCCAGTGAGCAGGTAGGCGAGGGGGTCAAGTACGTTGGTGAATCCGGCGAGGCGTTGAAGCGGATCGTGGATCAGGTCGTGACGATCAACGCGCTCGTGAAT
>JBJKRM010000253.1:0-2502 GCA_046704685.1 Rhizomicrobium sp. | reverse complement strand
CCTTCGGCAACTGATTTTGACCTTGCAGCCGCCGCCAGGTTTTGGATGCGGCCATGACGAGCTTGAACACCATGAGCTTTGCCGTCGTCGATGACAGCGAGCCGCGCGTGCGAACCGTTCTGTGCCGTATGGCTCCGGGGAGGACCGCCTTGCGGTGAGGGGTAAGGAGTGAAGAGATAGGCGTATGCCTAGTGATACGCCTATGCCGAGGGTGTCGACGCTTGAGGTGATCGAGACAGGATCTCGGCGCCGCTGGACGTTGGAAGAGAAGCAGCGGATTGTGGCGGAGAGCTTCAGTGCGCCTCGGCTGGTTTCGGCGACAGCTCGCCGTCATGGTCTTTCGAGCAGCCAGCTGTTCAACTGGCGCCGGCAGGCCCGTGAAGGCACGCTCGTGCAGGTTGACAAAGGGCCCGGGTTCGTACCGGCGATTGTCGCACCTGACAACTCACGCGAGGAGCCGGCTGGAGAGGCACAATCACCACCATCTGATGATTCTTCCGCACGCTTGACCCGTGGACGGATGGTGATCGTTTTGTCGGGCGGCTGTCGAGTGATCGTCGACAGCGATGTGAATGCAGCCGCGCTGCGCCGGGTTTTGGAGGTTCTGGAGCGGCGATGATCGCCATCCCCTCCGGCCGCGTTTGGATTGCCACCGGCCATACGGACATGCGCCGTGGCATGCAGAGTCTGGCTCTGACGATTCAGGAGAGCTTCAAACGCGATCCTCACGCCGGGGACCTCTACATTTTCCGCGGCCGCCGTGGCGACCTGGTCAAAATCCTGTGGCACGACGGAATCGGGATGTCGCTTTATACGAAGCGCCTGGACCGTGGCAAGTTCATCTGGCCATCGGCGGCAGGCGGCGTGCTATCGATCTCGGCCGCCCAGATGGCTTACATGCTGGAGGGAATCGATTGGCGCAATCCCCAGCTGACTTGGCGTCCGCAAAGCGCGGGCTGAAGCAAAAACTTTCTGCTGTCTGCATTTTGCTTATCATAAGCGGCAACCTGTGATTCCATGCAGGGCATGGATTCCGATTGCGCGGCTATGCCCGACGACGTCGTTGAGCTGAAGGAGGCTTTGGCGGCCTCGCGCGCAAAGGCGGTGGAGATCGCCGCCGAACTCGCTGTTGCACGCGCCAAAGCGGCGGAAGACAGTGCGCTGATCGCACATCAGAAGCTTCGCATTGCCAAACTCGAACGTCAGCTCTACGGCCAGAGATCAGAGCGTTCCGCGCGGCTAATCGACCAGCTGGCCTTGACCTTCGAAGAGCTGGAGGCCAGTGCCACGGAAGACGAACTGGCCGCCGAGCAGGCCGTCGCCAAGGCGGTCACGGTGCGCGGTTTTACACGCAAGCGCGCCGAGCGTCAGACCTTCCCGGAGCATCTTCCGCGTGAGCGGGTGGTGATCGATCCGCCGACGAGCTGCGAATGCTGCGGCGGCAATCGCTTGCGCAAAATCGGCGAAGACGTGACCCGGACCCTGGAATGCGTGCCCCGGCAGTGGAAAGTGGTCGAGACCGTGCGCGAGAAGTTCAGTTGCCGGGATTGCGAGAAGATCAGCCAAGCGCCGGCTCCATTCCATACCGTACCCCGGGGATGGGCAGGCCCCAGTCTGTTGGCGATGATCATGTTCGAGAAGTTCGGTCAGCATCAGCCGTTAAACCGGCAATCCGAACGCTATGCGCTCGAAGGTGTGCCGATCGCGCTGTCGACCATGGCCGATGCGGTGGGATCGGTCTCCACAGCGTTAGAGCCTCTCCTGCGCCGTATCGAATCTCATGTCATGGCAGCCGGACGTCTTCATGGTGACGATACGACCGTGCCTGTCCTCGCCAAGGGTAAAACGGATACGGGGCGCTGCTGGATTTATGTCCGGGACGACAGGCCATTCGGTGGCACGGATCCGCCGGCGGCGATGTTCTACTACTCCCGCGATCGCAAGGGCGAGCATCCCCAGGCGCACTTGGCCCGGTATGCCGGCATCCTGCAGGCCGATGCCTTTGACGGTTACAACCAGCTCTATCTGCCCGGACGCACGCCCGGCCCGATCCGGGAAGCGGCCTGCTGGTCACACGCGCGGCGGCCCTTCTTTGCCATGGCCGACATTGAAGAGAACGCGCGCCGCAAGGCCGCCGGGAAAAAGGAGATTGCGCTATCGCCGATTGCGATCGAGGTCGTACGCCGGATCGATGCGCTGTTCGAGATCGAGCGCGCCATCAATGGTAAAACCGCGCAGGAGCGTCTCGATATCCGGCAGATGGTGAGCCGGCCCGTGGTCGAGGATCTGCACCTCTATATGCGGGAGCAACTTGCAAAGCTCACTCGCGGTCACGATCTGGCCAAGGCGTTCAACTACATCTTGAAACGCTGGGCGAGCTTCACCTTGTTCCTTGAAGATGGCCGCGTATGCCTCTCGAACAATGCCGCCGAACGAGGGCTCAGAGGTATAGCACTTGGTCGGAAAAGTTGGCTGTTCTGCGGCTCCGATCGCGGTGGGCGG
>JBJKRM010000252.1:0-4665 GCA_046704685.1 Rhizomicrobium sp. | reverse complement strand
TGCAGGTCGGTCTGCAACCGTTGCGGCGCGTGCGGGATTCGCTGGCCCGCATCCGCAGTGGCGCGGCGCAGCGGCTGGAAGGTCATTTTCCCAAGGAGATCGCACCGCTGGCGAGCGAGTTGAACAGTCTGATCGAGCATTCGACCGAGGTGGTGGGCCGTGCCCGTGCGCATGTCTCCAACCTGGCCCACTTCCTGAAGACGCCGCTGACGGTGCTGGCGGCCGAGGCCGAAGCCAATCCCGGCCCGCTCGCCGACGCCGTGAAGAAGCAGGTCGGCGTCATGCGGCGCCAGGTCGACCACTATCTGACGCGGGCGCGCACCTCCGGTGCCCTCAATGTGCTGGGCAGCCGCACGCCGGTCGCCCCGGTGCTCGATGATCTGGCAAGGGTCCTCACACGGATCCATTCCGAGCGGGGCATCGATATCGCCGTGGCCTGCCCCACCACGCTCCACTTCCGCGGTGAGCGTCAGGATCTGGAAGAGATGGTCGGCAATCTGATGGACAATGCCTGCAAATGGGCCCGCACGAAGGTCGTGGTGACGGCCGAGCCCGGGCCGGCGCACACATTCCGGATCGTCGTTGACGATGACGGCCCTGGTCTGCCGCCCGCGGACCGCGACCGGGTGTTCGATCGGGGAGAGCGTTTGGACGAATCCGTGCCCGGCTCCGGCCTGGGACTGTCCATTGTGCGAGACATCTCTAAGTTGTACCGGGGCGGTCTGGAGTTGGAGAAAAGCCGTTTTTCCGGGCTTTCTGCGATCCTGACCCTACCGGCGCTGGGCTGAAAAGAGGGATCACAAAGCCGCAATTACCCATTAATCATCGCACCGTAAGCTGAACAGCTGGTAACCTGGACGGGCGTAAATGCTCTCGTCGGAAAAGACTGTGCTGCTTCAATCCTTCCTCGGCAGTCTGCCGAGGGAAATGGCTGCGCGTCTGGCATCGGCGGTTGAGCTCGACCGGCTTGTGGATGGGACCGCCCTGCCGCACGACCTCATTCTCGACGGCCTGCGCCCCATCCTCCGATCCGATGAGGCGCGCAAGCGCACGCCAACGCCCTTGCGCCTGTTCTGCCGGCCGTTCGAGGATTTGCTGGTCAATGTCCAGCGGGCCGAGAAGCAAAGGGGGCGCATCCTGCGGGGCAATGTCGTTCCCGTCTGGCATTGGCTGAGCCAGGTGCTGATTCCCGGCGAGGCAAGGAAGTACAGCAACGCCGTCCGCAATTTCGTTTTGATGCGCAAGTATGATGAGGCGCTGACACGCGCCGAGGAGTTCTGGCCCCTGGCGGGGCAGACATTGTCCGAAGCGGTCGCGCGAAATCGTGCCAAGGCGGTATCGGCTTTGGGTGGCGAAAGCGTGCTGGCGGATGTCGACGACATGGCGGCTATTCTCAAGGTTGGCTCGCAGATGCTGGCCATCCAGACTCTGTTGCCGAAGCCCACCCCGTCGCTGTCCGAAGATCTTCTGTCCGGCCTGCGCTGCATTCACGATCAGGTTGCCGAGATCAACCAGGACGCCGCGCCGCTCGTTTCGGTGGTTGCGATGCGCCGGCTTTCGAAGCCCTGGGAGGCGCTGAAGCTCGCCTTGATGGTGGCGCGCCAGAAGCACGACACGCTGATCTCGTCGACCGACATGGGGCTCGCCGGCGACGTACTGTTCTCGGACATGGAGGAGGCGCGCGCAGCGATCTTGAGCATCCGTCACCCCATGTTCAATCCAGACGATCTGATTTGGCATTTGGCGGCCTTTACCAACATATCGAGTGCCATCGTCAAGGAAGTTGAGATCCTGCGGGAGGGGCGCTGGGGCCAGCGACTGCTCAAGGACCGAGCTGCTGTCGGCAACGTCATGGAAGGTTTTATGGAGCGGGCGCCGAAGGAGATCTTTGCGGCGCTCCCCACCCATAAAGCCGGCTATACCGGCGGGCCGCGAGTGCCGGATTTCTCGAAGCCGCCCGACGCCGACCGTGTTGAACGCGCCCTGCGCTATGCCCGCGTTGTGTCGGGCACCAAGCATCTGGCGTCACCCGGCTCGTTCGGCGCCAAGCACAACGGCACGATGGAAGAGATCTGTCTGTTCCTGCGCAGCTATTCCGAGGATATCCTTAAGGAGTTGCGCTCGGCGGAGGGCGAGCGGCGCGAACTCGTTGACCGCCAGTTCCAGCTCACGCTCGAGCTTGCCGACCTCCTCTTCGACACCAGTGACGCGGACCTATTGCGCCGGCGCGGCAAGTCGGCTGGCTCCCAGTTTGCCGCGAGGCCTGACGAAGCCGAATCAGTCGCCACCACGGATGCATGACGCTCTCCGGCGGCCGGCTCCACAACTTACGGCGAAGTAATACTGGCGCGCGGACCTGTTGGCGGCAACTTGCCGTGAACAGAGGCCTGCCACATTGCGGGAGCTTGTCCGGCGGAATAACAATGGTCGGCGGAGATTTGCATGACGCCGCAAGGTGCGTTCGAGGTTCTCAATAGAGCGGTCGGTATTGCCCCATTGGCCATGCCGCAGTTCGAAGGTGCCGACGCCGTCGTTCCCACACCGTTTCGCGTTGCATCGTCCGCCGCTGCCGCACTCGGCTTTGGTGCCGCGGTCGCCGGCGAGATCTGGCGGTTCCGCGGTGGTGAGCGGCAATCGGTTGCGGTCGATCTGAGGGCCGCTGCCGCTTCGCTGGTGTCTCACCGTTTGGTGCGCTGCAACGGTTCGGCGATGCCGCCGTTCCGTTATGACTCGCCCACGGTCGGCTTCTATCAGAGTTCGGATTCACGTTGGCTCTATCTGCACGGCGGCTATCCGCGTCTGGCCAAGCGCACGCTCGACCTGTTGAATGCCAAGAGCGATGCGGCCTCGGTGATGGAAGGCGTCGCCAAGTGGAACGCGCAGGCGCTCGAGGATGCGCTTGCCTTTATGGGGCTGTCCGGCGCCGTGGTGCGCCGCGAAGAGGAGTGGACGGCAAGCCTTCCGGGGCGCGTCATGGCTCCGCCGATCGTGCTGAGGA
Source organism: Rhizomicrobium sp. (assembly GCA_046704685.1). Classification (GTDB taxonomy): domain Bacteria; phylum Pseudomonadota; class Alphaproteobacteria; order Micropepsales; family Micropepsaceae; genus Rhizomicrobium. The sequence continues at coordinate 1,667 of JBJKRM010000252.1, read as the reverse complement.
AGTTGGGGCAGAGCCCGCCGAGCCGGCTCGGCGACAGCGCCATGCCGCTTGGCGGCCTCAGGGTTCTGGATCTGACACGCGTCGTCGCCGGTCCGGCCTGCACGCGGTTGCTTGCCGGCTATGGGGCTGAGGTGCTGAATGTGACGGCTGATCGCCTGCCGGATTTCCCGGCATTGGCCTTTGACCTTTCGGCCGGCAAGCGGCGGACCGTGCTGGATCTGGTCAAGCCCTCTGATGCCGAAGCGCTGCGCCACTTGTCGCGTCATGCCGATATTTTTGTTGATTCCTGCAGGCCCGGGGCGCTGGCCGCGCTCGGTTTTTCACCGGCGTCGCTTGCCCACATCGCGCCGGGCATCATCCATGTCTCGATCAGCGCCTATGGTCTGGAAGGCCCTTGGTCCGGCCGGCGCGGTTGGGAGGAAGTGACGCAGGCGGCGGCCGGTTTGGCCGCCGAGCAGGGGGCTTTCATGGCGCGGCGCAAGCCGCGCCGCGAGGCGCAGCCCGAACTCATTCCTGCGATGGTCTGCGATAAGGTCACTGGCTATCTCGCGGCGGCCGGTGCCCTGGCGGCCGCGCTCCGACGCATCCGTGAAGGTGGCAGCTGGCAGGTACAGGTGTCGCTCGCCGCCACCGCCACTTGGCTGCAGTCGCTGGGCCGAATCGACGCTGGGCAGGTGCCGGAGGTCTGGGAGCCGCGCGACGGACTCGACCAATATCTGCAATCATGCGAAACGAAGGATGGCCGGTTCGAATTCCTCGGACCGGTTGTCCGGATGTCAAAAACCCCGCCGCTCAAGGGCCCCCTGCCGGACCACATCGACCTGCCACGCTGGGCGTCCGCGCACGAGAAAGCCAATGCCGCCGAAATCCAACCCGCTCAAACTTAACCCGCTGCAGCTGCGCACCTTGACCCTGTTGCAGGGTCTGGCGACTCTGCCCGACTCCGCCGCGCGCGAAGCCAACGGTGAGGTCACGATCACGCGTTTTCCCAATGCCCATGGCGATCATTTTCATTTGGGCAACGCCATGGTCGCTGCCAAGGATGCGACCGGTCTCTATAACGAAGCGGTCTGGAACGCCCTTCAGCGCAAGGGCTTGGCCCGCGTGGACTGGCCCCATCGCATCACCTTGACCGTCGATGGCCTGCAGTACCAGACCGGTCTTGCCGAGGAAATATTCCATCGCGCAACGCATTGATCAGACATCGGCGCCTCGGTGGTTGCGACCAGGTCGTGAGGTTGCAGTCTAATCCACCCTCTTGAGCACCATGAGGCGTTTGAATAGCTCCGCCGCCTCCGGAGCCGCCATGAAGGCATCGAGTTCGGCTGCGTCGGCGGTGATTACGATATCGCCGTTGGTGCCGGGCTCTATGGTGCCTTTGAGCTTGCCGGCCTTGATGGCCTCCCTGGTTTTGTCTTCGTCCAGCTGGGATATCGTCAGCGTGCGTCCTTTTACCACGTAGAGCAGCGGGATGTTGGCGTTCTTGAGTCTGCCTTCCGCCGGGGTGCCGTTGTCGAAGGTCTCGACCGCATTGATGAAATGGTTGTTGCCGAGAGTGGCGGTATGGGTCCTGAAGATCGTCCAGCCGTCATCGGAACTGCCGCGCGCCAGGATCACCGCGACCGTGATGCTGCCGTCCTTGGCCTGCATGAAGTGGAAGTAACCAT
>JBJKRM010000251.1:0-3708 GCA_046704685.1 Rhizomicrobium sp. | reverse complement strand
TTCCAGGAGTATTTCCACTTCGTGGTGCGGCGCGGCGGTTATTACGGTTCCACCATGCGCATTCTCCGGAGATATAAAGAAGGTGAGAGATCGTGCTCGACTTGGAATTCGCTGAGACTCCTTACTTTGGTGGTCGGCGCGGCACCTCCGCCCATAAAGATGTCGTTGCGGAATGTTTGTGATCCCTACACGCGAAACGGGGCGGCGCCGCACGCACAGCCCGTGGGCATGCTGCCTATTGTCAAACCTTGTTTGAGGGGGGGCTGAGCGACTTGTCGTCTCGGTCTGTCGCTGTTCCGAATACCCCCATGAATTTTCCTCTTTTTTCCTGTTTTCCTGCGACGACTCCTGGTCTAAGTCCGTTCTCAATCTGCGTTGTACCGGGCGGGCTCCTGCCTATACTGCGCCCGCAAAAAATCGGGCCCGCACGGATATTGCGCGCGAGACACCGTCCCGGCGTGTTGGGAATTTTCTATGGAAAAACTGCTTCTCGAATATCTGCCGATTCTGATCTTCATCGCCATTGCGGCCGTTATTGCCCTTGGGTTGGTTGTGGTGCCGACCTTGATCGCCCCCAAAAAGCCGGATGCCGAAAAGCTCTCGGCCTATGAATGTGGCTTCAACGCCTTCGGCGATGCACGCATGAAATTCGATGTGCGCTACTACCTGGTCGCGATTCTGTTCATCATCTTCGATCTGGAAGTGGCGTTCCTCTTTCCTTGGGCCATCACGCTCGGGGCGACGGGGATTTTTGCCTTCTGGTCGATGATGGTGTTCCTCGCCGTCCTCACCATCGGCTTCATCTATGAATGGAAGAAGGGAGCGCTCGAATGGGAGTGATCCCCGCAGGCAAGGCAGGACACGCTGGTGTCGAGGGCGGCGGCCTTGTCACCAATGAAGATCCTTATTTCAAGGCGATGCAGTCCGAACTGGCCGACAAGGGCTTCTTGGTTGCCGGCGCCGATGCGCTGATCAACTGGGCTCGTACCGGCTCGTTGATGTGGATGACCTTCGGGTTGGCCTGCTGCGCCGTCGAGATGATGCAAGCTTCGATGCCGCGCTACGATTTGGAGCGCTTTGGCATCGCGCCCCGCGCTTCGCCACGGCAGTCCGACGTGATGATCGTGGCAGGTACGCTGTGCAACAAGATGGCTCCGGCATTGCGCAAGGTCTACGATCAGATGCCTGAGCCGCGTTGGGTAATCTCAATGGGTTCCTGCGCCAATGGCGGCGGCTACTACCACTATTCCTATTCGGTGGTACGTGGCTGTGATCGCATCGTACCGGTGGACATCTATGTTCCCGGTTGTCCACCCACCGCTGAGGCGCTCGTATATGGCATTTTGATGTTGCAACGGAAGATACGACGTACGGGGACGATTGAGCGGTGAGCTATGATCGTTCGGATCTGGACGGCCGATGCCGTTGGCGAGAACGCCGATATGTATCGCCGGCATTTCGAGGAGGCGCTGCTGCCGCGGCTGCACGCCATCCCTGGCTTCATTTCCGCCTGCCTGCTGCAACGGGTGATCGGCCAGCGCATCGAGCTGGTTGTCATCACGCGCTGGGAGAATATCGATGCCATCCGCAGTTTTGCCGGCCACCAGCAAGACAAGGCGGTGGTCGAGCCGGAGGCCCAGGCGGTGCTCGAGCGTTATGACGAGACGGTGAAGCACTACGTGGTTGCGTTGGAGGAATGGCGATGAGTGCCGATCTGGCCGCGATGGCCGACCATATTAAGTCCGCGCTGCCGGGTGTTGTGACGGGAAGCAAGCTCGCCTATGGCGAGCTGACCATCGACGCCGAGGCGGCCGAGGTCGTTCGTGTTATTACCTTCCTGCGTGACGATCCCGCCTGCGCGTTCAAATCGCTGATCGACATCAGTGGTTGTGATTGGCCGTCGCGCGCCAAGCGTTTCGATGTGGTCTATCACCTGTTGTCCTTGACCAAGAATGCCCGCATCCGGGTCAAGGTGCAGACCGACGAGGCGACGCCAGTTCCCACGATTGTGCCGGTCTTTGCGGGCGCGCAGTGGTACGAGCGCGAATGCTGGGACATGTACGGCGTCAAGTTCGAAGGCAACCAGGATCTCCGGCGTCTGCTCACCGACTATGGCTTCGAAGGGCATCCGCTGCGCAAGGACTTCCCGCTTACCGGTTTTGTCGAGCTGCGCTACGACGACGATCAGAAACGCGTCGTCTATCAGCCCGTGCAGCTGGTGCAGGAATTTCGCGATTTCGATTTCCTCAGCCCCTGGGAGGGCGCTCCACACATCCTGCCGGGCGACGAGAAAGCCGCCATGGCTCCGGGCGTGGCGAGCGGCGACACAGGCAAGAAGTAGCACCGCATGGAAGATTACAGCACGTTCCGCCCCGACGAGACGCCGCCTTGGCTGAAAGACGGCCAAAAACCAGAAGACGGCCGCATCACCATCAACTTCGGTCCGCAGCATCCCGCCGCCCACGGCGTCTTGCGCTTGGTGCTGGAGCTCGACGGCGAGCTCGTCACCCGCGTTGATCCGCATGTCGGCTTGCTCCATCGCGGCACCGAGAAGCTGATGGAGTACAAGACCTACCTGCAGAACATCCCCTAACTGGACCGGCAGGACTACCTCTCGCCGATGAACCAGGAGCATGCCTACAGCAAGGCGATCGAGAAGCTGGTCGGCCTCAAAGTGCCGCCGCGCGGCCAGTACGTCCGCGTGCTGTTTTGCGAGATCGGTCGATTGCTGTCGCATATGCTGCAGGTCACCACCCAGGCGATGGACGTTGGCGCGCTCACCCCGCCGCTGTGGGGCTTCGAGGAGCGCGAGAAGATGATGGAGTTCTACGAGCGTGCCTGCGGCGCGCGTCTGCACTCCAATTACTTCCGTCCGGGCGGCGTGCACCAGGATCTGCCGCCGAAGCTGCTGGAAGACATCGGCAAGTTCTGCGAGACGTTCCCCAAGGTGCTGGACGATATCGAAGGCCTGCTCACCGAGAACCGCATCTTCAAGCAGCGCAATGTCGAGATCGGCATCCTGTCGCGCGAAGCGGCGGAGTCCTGGGCCCTGACCGGCGTGCTGCTGCGTTCCACCGGTGTGCCCTGGGACCTGCGCCGCTCCCAACCCTACGAGTGCTACAACGATCTCGATTTCAAGGTCGTCGTCGGCAAGAACGGTGACTGCTACGACCGCTACTGCATCCGCATGGAAGAGATGCGCCAGTCGGTGAAGATCATGCAGCAGTGTCTGGCCAGGATGCCCGAAGGGCCGGTGATGGCGACCGACCACAAATATGTGCCGCCGCGCCGCGCCGTGATGAAGAACTCCATGGAGGCGTTGATCCATCACTTCAAGCTCTACACCGAGGGCTTCCATGTTCCGGCTGGCGAGGTCTATGCCGCGGTGGAAGCGCCCAAGGGCGAGTTCGGCGTCTATATGGTCTCCGACGGAACCAACAAGCCGTACCGCTGCAAGCTGCGCACGCCGAGCTTCGCCAGCATGCAGTCGATTGAGTAAATGGCGCCGGGCCACATGCTGGCCGACGTCTCCGCCCTCATCGGCACCATCGATATCGTATTTGGGGAGGTGGACCGGTGAGTGTTCGCCGTTTGTGTGAAAAGCAGCCAGACAGCTTCTCCTTCAGCAAGGAGAACCTGGCGGGGGTCAACTCGTTGATCGCCAAGTATCCGCCAGGGCGTCAGGCCTCGGCGGTGATCTCCGCCTTG
>JBJKRM010000250.1:0-3552 GCA_046704685.1 Rhizomicrobium sp. | reverse complement strand
GTTCAACAGCGGCGGGATGACGGCCTGCGCCGCGAGAAAGACGATCACGGCAATCACCGGCACCAAGATCACGCCCGGCGCGCGCGCCGTCACGATCCCGAAGAACAGCGCGATCACGCCCGCATAGACGATGGTCGGCATGGCCAAGAGGCCGTGCGCATAGCTGCTGAAAAAGACTGGAAAGCTCGTCACAATATCCATGGAATACCCCCTGCACCAAGCGCCGCGAGCTTACGCGATTTGAACGAAAAGGGCCATTGTGCAAAGCCCTGCCGGAAAGCGGTTAACGATAGGCCGCCGCCGGCTTGAGAGCCGGATCCGCTGGCGGACGAACAGCGCCAACGCCGTCTCCTAACCGACATAAATGGCCAACAAATCACGCAGAACTGGGGCTTCCAGCAGCACCGGCCCAAGCACCGGCGCACCGCGATCGATCACCGGCACAACCATCAACGCGACAATGTGGACCAACGCCGCAGCAGACACGGCGTTGCAAAACTTTTCCAAGGCCTCAACGGAAAGACCGCAACCGGCGCAAGAATCAAACCGATCTGGGCTTTACCTGGTTGAATCCCGGGCAAAACAGCATCAGCAGTTGATCATGCCCATCGGCGATTTGGTGGTTGTTCCCGTCGTCAATAGCCGAGCAAGGTGCGCCAGCCGAACACCAGAATTCCGAACAGGCCGCCCAGCAGGAAGACAACGAGCAGCATTCCCATGCAGCCCAGGCCGCAACCGCCACAGCCGAGCGCGCGCAAAAACGGCGGCGCATTGATATAGATTCTTGTCTGGGACGGCGGCAGATCGGACATGACACAAATCGCGCAAATGACGGGCTGTGATTAGCCGGTTTTGCCCGGCACACCAAGACGGCCCAAAGGACCTAAGTACGGAACACCCCAAACCTGGTGTCCGGCACCGGTGCGTTGAGACAGGCGGACAATGCCAGCCCCAGCACCCGGCGGGTGTCGGCGGGGGCGATGATGCCGTCGTCCCACAGCCGCGCGGTGGCGAAATAGGGATTGCCCTCGCGCTCGTACTTCTTGCGGATCGGCGCCTTGAAGGCGTCCTCGTCTTCCGCGCTCCAGCGTTCGCCGCGCGCTTCCATCCCGCCGCGCTTGACGGTGGAAAGCACCGAGGCAGCCTGCTCGCCGCCCATGATGGAGATGCGCGAATTCGGCCAGGTGAAAAGGAAGCGCGGGCCATAGGCTCTGCCGCACATGCCGTAATTGCCGGCGCCATAGGAGCCGCCGATGATCAGCGTGATCTTCGGCACCTGGGCGCAGGCCACGGCGGTCACCATCTTGGCGCCGTCCTTGGCGATGCCGCCGGCCTCATATTTGCGGCCCACCATGAAGCCGGCGATGTTCTGCAGGAAGAGCAGCGGGATGCGCCTCTGGCAGCACAATTCGATGAAATGCGTCGCCTTCAGAGCGGATTCAGAGAACAGGATGCCGTTGTTGGCGATGATGCCAACTGGAATGCCTTCCAGATGGGCGAAGCCGGTGACGATGGTGGTGCCGTAGAGCTTCTTGAACTCGTCAAATTCGGAGCCATCCACCAGCCGCGCGATCACCTCGCGCACGTCGTATTGGGTGGCCAGCGAGCGCGGCACCACCCCGTCCAGCTCCGCGGTGTCGTAGACCGGCGGCCGCGGCGCCACGAGAGGGATATCCGGCGTCTTGACGGTGTTCAGCCCAGCGACGATGCGGCGGACCGTGGCCAGGGCATGCGGGTCGTCCTCGGCATAATGGTCGGCAACGCCCGACTGGCGGGCATGAACGTCGGCACCGCCGAGCTCCTCGGCGCTGACGATCTCGCCGATGGCCGCCTTCACCAGCGGCGGGCCGCCCAGGAAGATGGTGCCCTGCCCTTTGACGATGATGCATTCGTCGGACATCGCCGGCACATAGGCGCCGCCCGCCGTGCACGAGCCCATCACCGCCGCGATCTGCGGAATGCCGGCGGCCGACATGGTCGCCTGATTGTAGAAGATGCGGCCGAAATGCTCGCGGTCGGGGAAGATGTCGGCCTGGTTGGGCAGATTGCCGCCGCCGGAATCGACAAGATAGAGGCACGGCAGGCGGTTCTCGCGGGCGATCTCCTGGGCGCGCAGATGCTTCTTCACCGTCATCGGAAAGTAGGTGCCGCCCTTGATGGTGGCGTCGTTGCAGACGATGACGCATTCGCGGCCCGAGACGCGCGCGATACCGGTGATCAGGCCGGCGCCGTGAATATTGCCGTCATAGAGGCCGTTGGCGGCCAGCGGGGACTATTCCAGGAAGGGCGAGCCCGGATCGATGAGCTGTTCGACGCGATCGCGCGGCAGCAGCTTGCCGCGATCGGTGTGGCGCTTGCGCGACCGCTCGTCGCCGCCTTGCGCGGCGGTGAGCATGCGGGACTTCAGATCGTCGACCAGCGCGCCCATGGCGGCGGCGTTGGAGCGGAAGGCGTCGGTGGTCGTTGCGAGGGATGATTTGAGGAGGGTCATGGGCGACGTTCTACTCTGTGCTGTGCTCGAGGTCGATGTCCGAACTTGTTCCCATCGCGGAAGCATCGCCGCGCCCGCTTTGAGGGCAGCTCCCAACAGCACACGCTCCGCTGTGCTCCGCACACGGAGGTTTGCTTTGCCCCCTCTTGCGAGGGGTGGTGCGGGACGCCGCTGACGGCGTGCGCACTGGTAGTTTCGCTCGGGCTTGTGACCCGGGCCTTCGATAAGGACCGCTTCGCAGCGTCCCGCACTCGGCGTTCTATGACGTGTTTTCGCCTGCGCTTTCACCGGGTCCACCGGACTTCGCGGAGGCTCGCGACGATTTAGGTCACCAGCACACGAAACCCGAACGTGTGACACACCCCGGCCAGCCACATCTGGCGCCCCGAGCGTCCCCGATGTCTGGGTTGGTGGGCAGGAGGCGGCAGACGGAACACACCCCTGACCTCGCAGCTTCCGTTAATCGCTGTCCGGCCAAGCGCCGATTGCAGCCCACGAAACGGACGACAGGTTCGCCCCCTCTTGGGATGCAACAATCCTACTATAGGACTGTTGGCGTAAAATGCAAGGAAAATATACTTGCGTGGCGATCACGAATTGTTGCAGCCGCGACGCCTGTCCGCCACAAACCCTGGCGCGCGCGACGTCAGCATAGGGCGCGGCAAACCCGGACAAGTCCACTGCCGCCCAAACCCGTCCAATTGCATGCCGTTTGCTAACGGCCACTTAAGCGGCTTGGGATAGCAAGGGCGTGGCCCTGGAGTGCGGTCATGACGATCGGCACCAATTACGCAACGCCCGTCTTCGTCAACGGCTATCTCTGCCGCAATTGCACCGATGTCGAAAAGGCCAAGAAGCACATCGACCCGGCGCATCCGAAGTCAGGACCGTTCAACATCAACGCCAAAACCGATCCGACGCGGGTTCTGCAGCAGAACGGATCGCCGAACGCGGCGAATGCCGTTTCGCCGTCCTTGTCCGTCACGAGCACGAATCCGGCAGCGGTCGGCGGGTTGGTCGACATCACGGCTTGAATTCGGTGACAGGAACGCAATTGTCAT
>JBJKRM010000249.1:0-2516 GCA_046704685.1 Rhizomicrobium sp. | reverse complement strand
CTGTGGAACCGGCTGAAAAAGTCACAGAGCCTGCCGCGTTGCTTGCGCCGATCGCCCCCTGCGTTACAGAGGTATACAGAGAATTGTTGGCCAAGGCGGCCATGAAGTCTGTGCCGCGGATGCCTATGGTCGCCTGGGGCGCAAACAGGCTAAAGGCCTTGTGGTTTCTCGATGCGATCAAGCCGGTCACCGAGCGCATCGCGCCCTTCAGTAGCCGCAGGACGATGTTATCGCTTTGCGGTTTGTCCTTGTTGAAGCTGTATTGAGCGACACGAAATTCGGTGTTTTCGTTGAGAACTATGATTTGGCCGTCGTCGAAGCGGATAACGGTCTGGGCGCTGGGCCCGGTGGCGACGGTCGTTCCCGCGACGACCTGCTGGTTCGCGGCCACGATCGCCGGCGCGGCTGCGCCGACAGCGGCGGTCACTTCTCCCCGGACACTCTGAAAGACGCCGGTGGCAAACGCCAAAGGCGCCGCAAGCAGAGTCCAGACGCTGAGACACAAGGCAAGCAGCAGTGATCTACGCATGACAATTCCCCCTTGGGTATACGAGTCAAAACTGCGCGGTCGGTAAATTTGCGCGTTGCCACACCGACCGCGAGCCTGTATCGTCAGCGATGCGACCCATCGCCACGTTGAGCAAAATCATAATCTGGTAAAAATGGTCCGACGCTGCAAGGGACCATAGCCCGATTTTCCGGAAAGCGTACTGGTGAGGTTCGCGAAAATGGGTGACAACCCATTTACGCCTGGAAACTTCCTTCTCCCTCTGGGAGAAGGATCAGAGGATGAGGGATTCGGTGTCATGTATTTAGACGAATTTCAATAAGTTGTCGACCGCGTCCAGTCTTGCTTGGCGTTCCCTGCTGCCGCTCACGCTGGCGCTGCTGTGCCTCTTCACGACACTTGCACAGGCGCACTCGGACCCAGCGATAAACGTAGTCGTTCGCATGCGGCACGGGGAGGCCTTCGTCGACGTGGACTTTCACGTCCGCGCCACGCCGCAGGAGGTGTGGGCGGTGATCACCGACTATGATCACGCCACCGAATTCATCTCGAAGCTGGAAAAAAGCGTGATCCTGTCGCGCACACAGGACACACTGCTGGTGTCGCAGAAAGGGACCATGGGCTGGGGTCCGTTTTCCGTGCCGATAGAGACAGTGACGGAGATTCATTTGACTCCGTACGAGAAACTGCAGTCGCATCTGGTAAGCGGCAATATGCACAAGAGCGATGCCGTGACGCGGTTGATCGCGGACGCGAGCGGCACCCGCGTCGTGTACCACCTCGAAGCGATTCCGGACGTGTGGATGCCGCCGCTCATCGGCCGTGCCTTGGTCGAGTACGAGACGCGCGCGCGGTTCCGCCAGCTCGTCGCGGAAATTCTGAGGCGCAAGGCATTGGCGGAGGCAAAGCAGTGAAGGTTGCAAGTGAAATGTCATTCCGAGGCCCAAGGCCGAGGAATCTGCTTTTGTAGTGTGAATCAACAGCAGATTCCTCGCTGCGGTCGTAATGACACACATCGATCGGGGCGAGGACGCCGCTCCCACAAGGTGGGGATGTAGTAGGCCCGCGCCTGGGCCGATCGGCGGTTGAATTTGGTACCAATCGCAGCGGTCGCGTCCAGCCCGAATAAGTGGTTGATGTCACGTTGCCCTTACGGTAAAGTAAGGATTCCGTTGATATAGTGAAATCTCGCCATGACGACCGCCACAATGACCAGCAAGGGGCAGGTAACCATACCTGCCGAAGTGAGGCAGCGGATGGGCTTGGGTACCGGGGATCGGATCGAGTTTGTCGAGCTTGAGACCGGCGGCTTTGCCATTAAGCCGGCGATCGATGACGTGCGCTCGCTCAAGGGCGCGCTGCGCAAGCCCGGGAAGCCAGTGAGCGTCGACGATATGAACGTTGCCATCCGTAAGCGCGCCGCAGGGGGGGGTGGCCGGTGATCGGCATCGATACCAACGTACTGGTGCGATACATTGCACAGGATGATGCGACCCAATCGGCACGGGCAACCAGGTTTCTCGAACACGAATGCAGTCCCGCGAATCCAGGTTTCATCAGTCTTGTGGTCCTGTTGGAATTGGTTTGGGTCAGCGAGAGTTGTTACGCAGCCAGCCGGGCCGAAATTACCGAGATGGTGCGGCGGATTCTCAGTATCCGGCAATTGGTGGTTCAGGACGGCGAGACCGCCTGGAAGGCGTTGCGTCGATTCGAATCGAGCAAGGCTGATTTCGCCGATTGTCTGGTCGAGCGTATGGCTGCCGCAGTCGGGTGCACAGCCGTGATGACTTTCGATAAGGCCGCGGCAAAGGCGGGCATGACGTTGCTGGGATAAGGAGGTGCTGCAGTTATGCCTGATTCCTACCTGAACGGTCGACTGCGCAGTTTCGGCTATGCCTTCCGCGGGCTCAAGGTGCTGCTGCAGACCCAGCAGAACGCGAGGATCCACGCTGTAGCCACGCTGCTGGTAATAGTCGCGGGTGCGCTGTTACGCGTTTCGGCTGACGAG
>JBJKRM010000248.1:0-5579 GCA_046704685.1 Rhizomicrobium sp. | reverse complement strand
CGCCGTATTGGGCGGCATATGGCACCACGTCGCGCACATGGGCGAGGATGGCGGCGCGCACCGCGGCGGGATTGCCGACCAGCTTCTTGATGTTGGTGGGCGTCAGGTTTTCGCGCGGATAGATCACCGGATGGGCGCGGAAGTCGTAGCCGTGATCGTGCAGCCATTTCATCGAGGCGATGGCGTTCGCCCGCCATTTGGGGTTTTGCCAGCCCCAGTCGGACCAGTAGATCGGCGTGGTGGCGAAGTTGAAGTTCTTGAGGAAGCTGGCGCGCATCTTGTCGGCATCGGGGCCGGTGGCGTTGGCGATGTTCATGCCGACGAAGGTGCCGAAGCGAAAACGGTGCTTCTGCATGGCGAAATGCACCACGGCGCCCGGCACCGGCTTGCCCGACGCGTCCGTCACCGTGACGCGGAAATCGCCCATGCGGATCTTCTTGATGCGTGCTTCGGCGGCCTTGCGCCAGGGCGCATTCGCGGCGCGGCCGGGATAGGTGATCTTGTTGACCGGCAGGGTCGACAGCTTGACGCCGGGACCGAGGTCGAGAACGAAGGCCGGGCCGAAATCGATGCTCTGCTTGCGACTGCCGATCTGGGCGGTGAGATTGGCGGTGCCAGAGGGATAATCCATCGGCGCCACTGCCGAGGCATAAAACAGGCGCCAGTTGTTGAGCGGCACCAGCGCCGCGGTGCCGACGGCAATTGTCCAGGGCGAACTGGCCATCTGCACATTGTAGGCGGAGATGACACCCGACTGGGCCTCGTTGCTGACTTCGGTGGCGCGTGCATAGAAGGCCAGGAACAGCACGTCGCCTTTGTGGATGTCGCCATAGACGGGCGAACCGGTGCCGATCTTGAACGAATCCGTACCCTGGGAAACGGTGACGCGCAAAGCCTTGCCGCCTGGAACACCGGGCGCCGAAATCGCCTGGCTGGTCTGTCCGCTGCCATAAGCGCTGATGGTGGAGACCGAAGGATCGTTCATCAGCTTGCCGTGGACGGGCAGAAGCTTACGAATTTTCGCCAGCTCGGTGGCAAAACGGCTTTCCGCCGAGGCGAAGGAGGCGGGTGGCGCTTGGGGCGCGGCGGCCGCATGCTCCGATGGCGGCAGTGGATTATGGGGCAGGGTGGAGCGGTCGTAGTTGGGGCCGAAATCGACGATCATCACTTGGCCGAGATCGATGGTCTGCTTGGCCGAGGCCAGGAAGACCGTGACCGTCACGCCGCCCGGGCTGTAATCCTCATCGGCGACGCCAGAGGCGTAGTACATCGCCCATTTCTTGCCGACCACGGCGTGATCACCGAACACGCGCGTGTAAGGCGCAGCGGAGCGCTGCAGCTGGATGGTGGAAAGATCGACGGTCGACTGGCCCTCCGGCGGCACTTCCGCCCGGGCCCAGAACGCCACCAGGATGACATCGCCCTTCTTGATCGGTTTGGTGATGCCGGCGCTGGCCTGCACGTCCCAGGGATTGGCGCCCTTGGCCGGGATCACGATGCGGATCGCCTTGCCGCCCGGAAGGCCGGCGTCGTCGATCAGCTTGGGCGTGGCGCCCAGCACGTTCCAGGCGCCGACCGAGGGTACATTGACCATCTTGTTCAGGATGCTGTTGGCATTGTCGGCGCGGGCGGCGCCGGCAAAGACCACCGCAAGGGTGAATAGAGTGGCCAGAAATCTTGGCATGTTTCTCCCCCATTATTGGTTGTGGACCGACACCTCACCCGTCGAGCGATGCGCCAGCACCGCGGCTTGTTCGGCCGCCTTCTTCTGAGAAGATGACGTTTATCTGCCGCAAATCCCTATTCTGACGCACTGGCGCTGGCGGTGACAGAGGGCGATGCCAGGGAAACGGCCGCTCCAAATGGCCAGGGCAGGCACCCGCATTCGACTTGAAGTGGTTAGGCGCGGCCTGTCAGTCGCTGACGTTGATGCCGGCTTCTTCAGCCTTGTCGCGCGCTTGCACCAGCATTTCTTCTTTCAATACCAGTTTGGCCCTGCGCTCCGGAAGTTCGGCCTTCAACCGGTCCATCTCCGCCTTCATCTTTTCGATCTTGTCTTTTTTATCATCGTCGGGCTGCTCGGCGCTTTGGCGCGACAGCTTTTCGATCCGGATCACAGCATCATCGATGGCCTTGGCAGCGGCGTCGCGCTCCCTCTTGGCATCTTCGTAGGCATCCTTGGCTGCGGCGCGCTCGCTCTCTTCGCCTTCGTCGGGATCGGTCAGAAGATCGACTTCGTCCGCCGCCATGACGAGAACGGTGAGGGGCAGCCTTTCCAACAACACGGAGAGGTCGTTGCCATCGCTGTCGGTGAACCATTCATTGCGGAACGCCAGCGCCGTGAAGATGATGGAGGCACCGGCCGAAGTTCCTGCAATCTGGTTGATGGTGTCCTCGACCGGTGAAATGACGCGGACTTCGGCGAAGATGCGCACGTCACGCAGGACCCTTTCCAGCGCCAGGCGTTCTCCTTCGGCGTCTTCGGGAGAGGCCACCACGATGACCCGGATCGCCGCATCACGCCATTCCTCGTTCCGGGTTATCAGATAGGCCAGAACCAGCATCAGCCGGCCGGTGCGGTTGTCGCGCCACCACACATCAATGACCCGCCGCTCGGGCTTCAGCTGCTGGACAGCGGCCCATTCATGCTCGTTGCCGTCGAAAATCAGGATGTTGCAGCCGAGCGAAAAGGCGATATGCAGATTGCGTGCGAACCGCTTGGCTTCCGGCATGGCGGCCGGGTCCTTCTGCAGCACCGGCCAGTTGACGAGCAATGTGTTGACCCTGGTCGGCCCGACGCCCACCGATTGAACGGCAACCTGCACGGCAACATCCAAATCGGGCGCCGATACGACAAGCGGGAAGGCGTCGATCGCCTGTTCCTTGAGCTCTTCGGCGAGTTCTTCCTCGGCCTGCTCGCGCGCTTTCAGGTTGGGCTTGGCTTTGCCGTCCAGGATGCGAATGACCGTGGAGATGCCGGTGTTGCCCTCGATCCAACTGGCGAAGGTCAACAGGCTCGAGCGCCGGACGGCGTTGCTGGAAAAGGCCAGAATCTGCGGCCGCCAATCGCGCGCATGTTCCGCCCGCGAATTCGCCTCGATGAGATTTTCCCGCACGATTTGCAGGTTATAGGAGCGCCGGCCGTCGGCCCATCGTGCCGGTATGGCGCTTCGTTTCAGGTACTGGAATAGGCCGAACACGATGACGATCGCGGCGATGCCGGCGCCGAGGTTGATCGCCAGCATGACACCCAATGCCGCAAGCCAGCCGACAAGGCTGATGCGCGGATCATACCAGCGCAGGCTCGGACGGAAGGACGGGCTGCCGCCGCGGGCCTCGAAATAGGTGGCGAAATTCAGCAGGCCGTAGGTGACGACGAAGAACATCGACACGATCGCGGCGATGAGGTTGAGGCTGCCAATGGCGACGATGCCGATCGCGATGGTGCCGGTCAGGACAATGCCGCGGCGGGGGTTGTTGTCTTGTCCCGATCCCGCGGCGAACGGCAGCAGGAAAAAGAACACGCGGTCCTTGGCGAGGGACTGCAGGATGCGCGGCGCGCCGAGCATGGAGGCCAGAGCGGACGACAGCGTTGCCGAGATGATGCCGATGTCGATCAGGGGCGCGAAGATCGTCACCGTTTTCATGGCGCTGTAGTTCGACGTCAGTTCCGCACGTGGCAGCGCCCCGGCACAGAGGGTGGCGGTCGCCAGATAGATCACGAATGACAGGCCGACCGCGAGTGCGGTCCCGATCGGAATGCTGCGTCCCGGGTTGGCCAGATCGCCCGACATGTTGACGCCCTGGGTGAAGCCGGTCACGGCGGGAAAGAAGATCGCGAAAGCGATCCAGAAGCTGCTCCAGCCGTTGGCGGAGCCGAAATTGGCTTGCAGGCGCGCCCCGCTCCAATGGCCTATGGCACCGGCCGCAAAGGCCAGAAGAGCGACCCCGATCAGACCCATGACCACGTATTGGAAGCGGGTTGCCCAGTCGGTGCCGACCCAGGCAAGCGCTATGGTGGCCAGGACGGCCAGTCCGGCAACGGCCTGCGCGAACAACCCGTTATGGATGCCGAACAGGGCAGAGATGCCCTCCGCGAAGCCGACGCAGTAGAAGCCGACCGATATGGCCTGCGCCACGAAGAGAACCAGACCGATGGCGCCACCGAACGGCAGGCCGAGCGTCCGCGAAATGATGTAGTAGACGCCTCCACCTTTCACCTTGAGATTGGTGGCAATCGCAGCCAGCGAAATACTGGTGAGGATCGAAATCGCATTGGCGAGAACAATGATCAGGATGGCTTGGCCAAGCCCGGTTGTTCCGACCACATAGCCAACCCGCAGAAAGAGGATCAGGCCCAGGATCGTGAGAATGCTTGGGGTGAAGACACCGGCGAACGTCCCCATCCGGCCGGTCATCGCTTTTCCCATATGCAGCTCCCGCCACGCGCGACTCTGTTGTACGGCAACCGGCGAGTGTCGGCCAGCCGACAGCGGCATGCGTCCGGTTCCCGCGCGGGGGGCACGCGGCCGGGCGCGGGCGTCCCAAAAGAAAGCGCCCCCCTCAGGCTTTGAGGGAGGCGCTGCGGTCAGGCCTTGCGGCTGAGAGCGATCAGTACCGGTAGGTGTCCGGCTTGAAGGGGCCGGCCTCCGGCACGCCGATATAGGCGGCCTGCTTGGGCGACAGCTTGGTCAGCCTGGCGCCGGTCTTGCCGAGGTGCAGGGTGGCGACCTTCTCGTCGAGATGCTTGGGCAGGACGTAGACCTTCTTCTCGTATTTGCCCTGGTTGCAGAACAACTCGATCTGCGCCAGCGACTGGTTGGTGAAGGAGGCGCTCATCACGAAGCTGGGATGGCCCATGGCGTTGCCGAGGTTCACCAGCCGGCCTTCCGACAACAGGATGATGCGCTTGCCGTTCGGGAACTCGATCTCGTCCACCTGCGGCTTGATGTTGTCCCACTTGTAATTGCGCAGTCCGGCGACCTGAATCTCGGAATCGAAGTGACCGATGTTGCAGACGATGGCACGGTCCTTCATGGCCCGCATGTGGTCGACCGTGATGACGTCGACGTTGCCGGTGCAGGTGACGAAGATGTCGGCCTTGGGGGCGGCGTCTTCCATGGTCACCACTTCGTAGCCTTCCATGGCGGCCTGCAGGGCGCAGATGGGATCGGCCTCCGACACCATGACGCGGCAGCCGGCATTGCGCAGCGAGGCGGCCGAGCCTTTGCCGACATCGCCGAAGCCGGCGACCATGGCGACCTTGCCGGCCATCATCACGTCGGTGCCGCGGCGGATGCCGTCCACCAAGGACTCACGGCAGCCATAGAGGTTGTCGAACTTCGACTTGGTGACGCTGTCGTTGACGTTGATCGCCGGGAACAGCAGCTTGCCTTCCTTGGCCATCAGATAGAGGCGGTGGACACCGGTGGTGGACTCTTCGGTCACGCCTTTGATGTTCTTGGCGACGTCGTGATACCAGCCGGGCTTGGAGCCAAGACGCTTCTTGATGGCGGCGAACAGAACCTCTTCTTCCTCGCAGGTGGGCTTGTCGAGGAAGGCCGCGTCGCCGTCCTCGG
>JBJKRM010000247.1:0-3227 GCA_046704685.1 Rhizomicrobium sp. | reverse complement strand
GGTAACGGCTGATCGCCGCCTGCACCGTCTCCACCACGTTCCAATCGGTGGTGAAGCTGCTCCACAGATGATCCTGGGCGAAGCGGCGCATCGAAAGCCCGGCGATCCAGTCGGCGATCATGGTGGGCACCAGCGCCGGCCGGCTGAACGGGAAGGAGCGCGCAAAATGCCAGAGGCGGCGCGGCCCGCCCGGCAGCACGCCTTTGGCGAGCAGCCGCCACACCAGCCCGATGGTGTCGTTCAGGCTGTAGCCGCCGCGATAGCCGGTCCTGCCGAAATAGGCGAGCTTGTTCCGGATGCGGGTGGCGATGCCGTCGTCGGTCAACAGGCGGCGGTAAACGTCGGCATAATGCCGGCTGATGACGTCGTCGCTCATCGTCTTGTGGATGACATTGGTGATGACGCGGGTGTTGTCGCTCTCGTCGGCGATCGGGCGCAGGCGTCCTTCCTTCGCAAGCCGCTCATAGAGCGGCGTCTTGGGCAGCGCCGACAACAGGCCGATCATCGCGGTCTGGATGCCGGACTCGCGGATGAAGCGGTACTGGTGTTCGAAGGTCGCCGGCGTGTCGTTGTCGAAGCCGATGATGAATCCGGCCAGCACCTCGATGCCGCGCGAATAAAGCCGCCGCACGGATGTCAGCAGGTCCTCGCGCAAGTTCTGGGTCTTGCCGGTTTCCTTCAGCGAGGCCGGATCGGGGGATTCGATGCCGATGAACACCCAGTTGAAATTGGCTGTGCGCATCAGCGCCAAGAGCTCCTCGTCCTGCGACAGGTTGATGGACACCTCGGTGCCGAACGAGAACGGCCGGTGGTGGGCGCGCTGGTACTCGCTGATGAAGGAGAGCAGCTTCTTGGCCTCCTTCTTGTTGCCGATCATGTTGTCGTCGCCGAAGAACACCCAATGGATGCCCATCGCCCGCAGCACGTCCAATTCGCGGCCGATCTGCTGCGGCGATTTCATCCGCGGCTTGCGGCCGAACATCACGATGATGTCGCAGAATTCGCAGGTATAGGGGCAGCCGCGCGAATATTGCAGCGTGGCGTTGGCATAGTATGTCAGCTTCAACAGATCGAAGCGCGGCACCGGGGAGTCGGCAAGATTCACGGTTCCGGTTTCGCGATAGAGCCGGTGCGGGCGGCCCGCTTCGAAGTCGCGGCAGAAGGCGGGCCAGATATATTCGGCCTCGCCCGAGATCACCGTGTCGGCTACGCCTTCGTAATTCTCCGGGCACAGCGAAGCGGCGGCGCCGCCCACCACCACATAGAAGCCGCAGCGGCGGTAATAGGCGATCAGTTCCCTCTGGCGCGGCGCCTGCACGCCCATGCCGCCGATGCCGATGATGTCGGCTGCGGGGTTGAGCGGAACGGTTTCCACATTCTCATCGACGATCGTCACATCCCAATGCTTGGGTGTCAGCGCCGCCAGGGTGGCCAGGCCCAGAGGCGGATTGAGCGCGCGCTTGCCGGGCAGGACATTGGTCACCGCCCATTTGAAGCTCCAGAAACTCTCGGGCACTTTCGGATTGATCAGCAAAAGGCGCATGTCATCCCCTCGCATCAACCATGAGAGCGGAAAGCCTGCCTGACTGGCGTGTCAAGTGAATGTCGCGTGTCCTTCCGTCAATCTGCACCGCTGATTTTCGCGACTGCGCTTGACTCGCACGGTTTTGCATCGTATTTAACCGTACGGTTAAATACGACTTTGTGATCATGGATGCTTTGAGCGCCACCTTTGCCGCCCTGTCCGATCCCACCCGCCGGGCCATGCTGGCGCGGCTCGCCGCCCGTGACATGAGCGTCGGCGAACTGGCCGAGCCGTTCGGCATTTCGCTGCCGGCGGTGTCGAAGCATCTGAAGGTGCTGGAGCGCGCCGGTCTGGTCAGCCGCGGCCGCCAGGCGCAATGGCGCCCCTGTCATCTCGAAGCCGAGGCGCTCAAACCGGTGGACAACTGGCTTGCCGAATACCGCGCCTTGTGGGAAGCGCGCCTCGACCGTCTGGAAGACTATCTGCTGGAATTACAAACCAGGGAGAAGAAACGTGGACGCCGGAAATAACAGGGACCTTTCCGATCGCACCATCGTCACCACCCGCCTCATCGAGGCGCCGCGCCAACTGGTGTTCGAGGCCTTCACCGATCCCGCTCATCTGGCGCGCTGGTGGGGGCCGGACGGCTTCACCACCACGACCTCGCATTTCGAGTTCCGCCCCGGCGGCGAATGGCGTTTCGTCATGCACGGCCCCGACGGCCGCGATTACCAGAACCGCATCATCTTCGAGGAGATCGTCCGCCCCGAACGTATCGTCTACCGCCATGGCGGCGGCGCCGATGATATGGAGCCGGTGAGCTTCACCAACGCGATCACCTTCGAGGATCTTGGCGGCCGCACGCGCCTCACCATGAGCGCCGCCTTCTCCAGCGCGGCCGAGCGCCAGCGCGTCATCCGCGACCACAAGGCCGACGAGGGCGGCCGCCAGACTCTGGGCCGCCTGGCGCAGGCCATCGAGGAGGCTCTCTTCGTCATCAGCCGCCGTCTCAAGGCGCCGCGCGACTTGGTGTGGAAGATGTACACCGAGATCGAACATCTGTCGCAATGGTGGGGCCCGAAGGGCTTTGTCTGGATCAAGGGATCGCTCGAGCTGAAACCCGGCGGCCTGTTCCATTACGGCATGACGGGGCCCAACGGCGCCGAGATGTGGGGCCGCTTCGTCTTTCACGAGATCGTGTCGCCCGAGCGGCTGGTGTTCGTCAATTCCTTTTCCGACAGGCACGGCGGCCTCACCCGCGCGCCCTTCGCCGCCGACTGGCCGCTGGAAGTGCTCAACACCATGACACTGGCGGAGGAGGGCAATGAGACCGTCCTCACCCTGCGCGGTGCGCCGCTGAACGCGAGCGAAGCCGAACGCGCCCGCTTCCGCTCCTGGAAGCCGTCGATGAACCAGGGCTTCGCCGCCACCTTCGAACAGCTCGAGGCGTATTTGGCGAACCTCAAGCCCTCCCTCAAGGGGAGCGTGGAATAGACGATCGCGGTTCTGCCAAGCAGGGCGCTCACATGCCCCCTATGCATCCCGTGCATTGACATAACGTTGATATCAACTCATTGTCCTGCATGGCTATTGAAACGGAGACCCCATGCCCCTGACGCTCTATTACCACCCGCTGTCGTCCTATTGTCAGAAGGCGCTGATGGCGCTGTACGAAAACGACACCCCGTTCACCCCGCGCCTG
>JBJKRM010000246.1:0-2995 GCA_046704685.1 Rhizomicrobium sp. | reverse complement strand
CCGCCGACCGGCGCATTGAGCCCCGAGGCAAGCGACCGGCCTTCCTTCGGCCGCACAGACGGCTTTTGCCGACGGGAGAGACCAATGAAAGCGCATATTCTGATGATCGCGATTGCCGCTCTGGCCGTGATGGCCGACGGCGCCATGGCCCGCGGTGGTGGTAGTGGCGGAGGAGGTGGCGGTGGCGGCGGCTGGGGCGGCGGCAGCAGCTGGGGCAGCAGCTGGGGCAGCAGCTGGGGCGGCTCAAGGACCAGCGGGTCCGGCATGCGGCAGTCCCTGCCATCACGCACCCAAAGCCAGGACCGCACCCAGGATGCCACGCAGGATCGCACACGGGATCAGACACGAGCGCAGGATCAGACGCAGATCCAAGACCAGACACGGACCCAGGATCAGACACAGGCCCAAGATCAAACCCGCACCCAGGACCGGACACAGGACCAGACGCAGGAGCAGGATCGCATCCGCGATCAGACAAGACTTCACGTCCAGCCGGATCCGTCCGCGGCGGATACGCCGTGAGCCCCAGAACACCCCACCTCGGGCGGCTGCGGCCGCCCTTTTTTTCGGGCGCCGATCGCGCGGCGGCCTCCATCGTTGGGCCGCCGACCATCCAACGTCAGTTGAACACGGTGTCCTTGCGGGCGCGAACACGGCCGGTGACATCCTCGGCCTGGTGCAAGATGAGACACAGCTGGCCGGCCTCGTCGAACACCGGCGTGTTGACCGGCTTCCACCAGCGTTCCTCGAACACACCATCCCGGTCGCGAACGTCGTAACGCTGCAGCGCGACCTGGTCCGGGCGCCCGCTGTCGAGCACGCGCCGGAACGAAGCCCCGAGATTCAAGGTCCCTGTGACCTGTCCCGCCTCGGGATTGTCGGGGAAGACATCGAAGACATCACAGCCGATGACCTCGGCCTCGTGCGTCATGGTGGCGGCCTGGTGGGCGGGATTGGCGCCGGCGATCTTGAGATCGGGCCGCAGCAACAGGCTGGGCAGCGCCATGCCGTAGAACATATCCTTCACAAGGCCGAGCGGCAGCTGGATGGGGAGCTGATTCGGCACGAACATCCCGGCATCGAAGAACAGGATGGAACGCGCCTCATTGGCCACCTGCTGCCAGTACAGGGCAGCCCGCTCGTCGCCTTCCCGGCGCAGAAACGCCGCACGCATATCGAGGACTTGCGGAGCGCTCGCTCCAAGCTTGTCGAGCAGCTGTTGCGCTACGACGGCGATGCCGGCTGGTGTTTTCAACACGACCTTCCTTCACCCGACGGCCAGTCAACGCCTTGCCTGCCGGTGAAACAAGGCCGGAATGCGTGACTTTATGCGGCTGACGCAGGGCACAGTCGGAATACCGCCGGAACGTGACAAAATTTTTCGATGACACCGCGACAGGTTTGCGCCGCGCTGCCCAAGTTCTGCGCAGCCTGCCTGTCAAAGGTCATCCTGCACCGCCAAAACGGAGGGGAATCGCTATGGCATCTCGTTGCGATAGGGATGCGCAGGATAGATTCCGAGCATGATGACGCGCGAGGAGAAGAACGACAGCTCCTCCAGCGCCAGCCGCACATTGCGCGAGTCGGGATGGCCTTCGACATCGGCGTAAAACTCGGTGGCGTTGAACGAGCCGCCGAGCTGGTAGCTTTCCAGCTTGGTCATGTTCACGCCATTGGTGGCGAAGCCACCCATCGCCTTGTAGAGCGCGGCGGGAACGTTGCGCACCCCGAACAGGAAGGTGGTGATCACCTTGCGCCCGTCATTGGGCGGATCGTCCGGCTCGGCGCCGACGATCAGGAAGCGGGTCATGTTGTGCGGCTCGTCTTCGACATCGGCCTTCAAGACGTCGAGGCCATAAATCTCGCCGGCCAGCTTGGAGGCGATGGCGGCGCAACTCGGGTCCTTCAACTCGGCAATATGCTTGGCCGCGCCGGCGGTGTCCGACCACTGCTTGTCGGCCAGACCCAGCTCCTTGATCACCTTGCGGCACTGACCGAGCGCCGGCGCCTGCGAATAGACGCTTTTAACCTGCGAGAGCTTGGCGCCCTTGAGGCCGAGCAGCTGGTGGCGCACGCGATGGAAGTGCTCGCCGACGATGAACAGGTTCTTCTCGCCTTCCTGCACATAGCCTTTGATCGGCCGACCGAAATGGCGCACCAGGAAATGCACGTCGGCGATGCGGCCATAGACCGAGTTCTCCACCGGGATGGCGGCGAGATCGACCTCGCCCGAGCGCACCGCATCGAGCGCCGCCTCGAAAGTGGGCTTGCCGGCGAACTCGGCATGCGGCACCGCCTCGCGGGCGGCCAGATTGGCATAAGCGCCCGGTTCGCCCTGGAAGGCGACCTTCTTGGCCCGTGAAATCAGGGTGTCCTCCGTCGCTGCGGTCATTGGTGCTCTTTGGCCACGGCGGCGCGTGCCTTTTCAAGATCGGCGGGAGTATCGACGCTGAGCGGGATGGAATCCACCCGTCCGACGGCGATCGCCATGCCGGCCTCGATGGCGCGCAGCTGCTCCAGCTTCTCGCGCTGCTCGAGCGGCGACGGCTGCAGGCTGACAAAGCGCTGCAGCGCCTCGCGGCGGTACACATAGATGCCGACATGGACGAAGAACGGCCCCTTGCCCCATGGGGCGCGGCCGCGTGTGAAATAATGCGCCTTGCCGCGCATATGGCCGACATCCCAGGTGGCGACCACCTTGGTGAAATTGGGATTGTCGACATCGTTGTCCTCTTCGATCTCGGCAGCGCAGGTGCCGATATCGGCCCCGGTGGTGACCATGGCGTCGACGGCGGCCCTGATACAGGCGGGATCGAAGGTCGGCAGATCGCCCTGCAGATTGACGACAACGTCATGTTCGAAGGCGCGGTCCACGGCATTGAGCGCGGACCAGACCCGGTCCGATCCGGACGGCAAGGCGGGAGAGGTCATGACCGCGCGACCGCCAGCGGCTTCCACGGCTTTCTGGACTTCATGCTCGGAGCAGGCCACCACC
>JBJKRM010000245.1:0-2726 GCA_046704685.1 Rhizomicrobium sp. | reverse complement strand
GGCTGGTGCTGCTCAAATTCTGCTCGGCCGTCGAACCCTATTGCAAGGTCTATACGGCGGCGATCCGCCCCGAAAAGATCGCCGAATTTCTCCTTTTCAACGCCGAGTTTCCCCATTCGGTGCGCTTTTCCGTCGACCGGGTGTGCGATGCCCTGGCGCATGTCGCCCCTGGCGCGCCGCCCAGCCGCAGAGCCACGGTGGAGCGCCTGGCGGGCCGCCTCAAGGCCTCGGCCGATTTCACCCAGATCGAGGAGCTGATGAGCGGATCGATCGCCCGCTTCCTCACCGACATTGCCGCCCAATGCGAGCATATCCACGAAGCGGTCTATGCGGCGTACATCACCTATGGCGCGGAGACGGTGCTCTGATGTTCTATTATATCCGCCACACCACACGCTTCCGCTATTCCTCGCCGGTGCGCGAGAGCGTCATGGAGCTGCGCATGCAGCCGCGCTCCGAAGGGCCGCAGATGTTGCGCTCTTTTCAGATCAACACCAATCCGCGCGCCCAGCTCTATGCCTACACCGACCATTTCGGCAACGCGGTCTATCACTTCAACGTGTTGCGCGAGCATGAGGAGCTGCGCATCGAAGCCGTGGCGGTGATCGAGGTGGCGCACTGGCTGCCGCCGCCCGAACACCTCGATATGCTCGAATGGGAACGCTACAACAGCTACAATCTCGTCGACGAGCAGTTTGATCTGCTCGAACCGTCGCGCTTCGCCGCCGTGTCGCCGGCACTGCGCGCCTTCCTGCGCGAAAGAGGGCTGGAGGCGCCGCAAGGCGATCCGTTCAGCGCGCTGGTGGCGCTCAACACCGCGATCTACGGCAGTTTCGATTATGAGGCCGGGGTCACCCAGGTTCATTCGCCGATCGACCATGCCCTGAGCGAGCGGCGCGGCGTCTGCCAGGACTTCGCCCACATCATGATTGCGATCGCCAGGAGCTGGGGCGTGCCCTCGCGCTACGTCTCGGGATATCTCTATCACCGGCCGCATACCGAAGACCGCTCCGGCAGCGACGCCACCCATGCCTGGGTGGAATGCTATCTTCCCAGCCTCGGCTGGGTCGGATTCGATCCCACCAACAACATGGTGGCCGGCGAGCGTCATATCCGCGCCGCCGTCGGGCGCGACTATGCCGACGTGCCGCCGACGCGGGGCACTTACAAGGGCGGAGCCGAGAGCGAGCTGGCGATCGCGGTTTCGGTCGAGCCGACCCAGGCGCCGGCGCGGCATGAGGATTTCCTGCCCGTGACAAGGCCGATGTCCCCTACCCCCTCCATGCCGGAGAGGCTGTACCATCAGCAGCAACAGCAGCAGCAGTAAGCGTGATCAGGCCTTGCGGTTCTGCAACGCCTCGGCGACGGCCGGCATCAGGCCCGTCCAGTCGCCGAACTTCTCCGGCGTGAAGGCGCGGCTTTTCCGATACCAGGGGAACTCGTCGGTGCCGAGCTGCGGCCAGGTGCGTCCGGCGGTGAGGAACCAGGTCTCGGTGCCCACCGCGCCGGCCGCCGCGGCCGACGCCGTCGGGGCCGAGATGACAAGATCGACGGCCGCTGACAGCGCCGCGGCGCCATCGAGGTCGTCTTTGAGGTCGAGGCCGTCGATGGTCTTGATCTTCACGCCGTGCTGTTCTTCGGCGCGTTTCAGCTCCTCGGCGCAATCGCCATATTGCAGGTTGACGAAGTGCACGCCGGGTGTCTTCAGCACCGGGCCCCAGCAGTCCAGGGCGCTGTAATACTTGGCGCGCTTGGGATCGATCATCATCGAGCGCCAGCAGATGCCGACCTTGAGCTCGGGACCGGACAGCTCATCGCGGAATTGCTGGATGCGCTGCGGATCGGGCTGGAGAAACGCCTCATGGCGGAAATCCGTGATCTGCGTGCGCAGCCAACCCAGCGGCGTGCCCATGGCGCAGTAGTAGTCGGGCTCGCCCTGTTCGACGGCGAACGGAACAAAGCGCAGCTCCTTGTTGCCGTCTTTGTCGATCAGCACACGATCGTCATAGCAGCCCACTTCTGCGTCAGGGTACGAGCGCTGGAACAGCGTCACCAGCCGCGGATCGACCGCGATCTGAAGCTTTCCGGCCGGTCCGACAGCGCGCTGCAGATCGGGCAGGATATTGGCGAACATGAATTCGTCGCCCAAACCCTGTTCACCGACCACCAAGAGGCGCTTGCCTTCGATCGGCTCGCCCTTCCAGACCGGGGCCTTCAGCATGTGATGCACATAGGCGCGGAAGTGTTCGTTGCAGCGGATTTCGTATTCGCGGAAGCCCTCTTCCAGCCGTCCCATGCCGATCAGGCAAATACTGCGGGAATGGTTTGCCTCACGGATCTCTGTGGTATCGACGGCGTGTTTGAGCGAGCAGTCATACGCCGCCAGCGCTTCCGACAGCCGGCCGAGGTGCTGATAGGCATAGCCCATATTGTGATGGAAGCGCCCGAAATCGGGATTGAGCCGGACCGATTCCTCGTAGAACACCAGGCTTTCCTCGACACGGCCGCATTCGGCCAGCACCGTGGCCAGCGCGTTCCACAGGATCGGCTGCTCCGGAATTTTGTAGATGGCATCGCGCAGAATGGCGATCGCCTCGTCGGTCTTGCCGAGATCGCCCAACACGCTGCCGAGATTGTTGTAGCCCAGGGGTGAATCCGGCTTGGCGGCGATTTAGTGCCTGAACATGTCGGCGGCGCCGTCGTACATCTTCAGGTTCCAGGCGGTG
>JBJKRM010000244.1:0-5988 GCA_046704685.1 Rhizomicrobium sp. | reverse complement strand
TGCGTAGATAGTCTGCCGCCTTGAGGCGGAACGAGGCGATGGGATCCTCGATGTAGGTATCGAGACCGAGCGACACGATGACGACATCCGGCCCCATATGCTTCACGGCGCCGATGGCGAAGGTGAGCGCTTCTTCGTAGCGCGCCCACTCGGTGCCTTCTGGCAGAGGCAGATTGAGATTGGCGCCTTCGCCGTCGCCTTCGCCGCGTTCGTCGGCAAAACCCAGGAAGTGCGGATAGGCAAAGGAGGGATCGGCATGGACCGAGCAGAAGAAGACATCCGACCGCTTGTAGAAGATGGACTGCGTGCCGTTGCCGTGATGATAGTCGACGTCCAGGATGGCCGGCTTCAGTCCGGCATCCACCAGCCACTGCGCGACGATGGCGGCATTGTTGAGATAACAAAAACCGCCGAAAACATCGCTGGAAGCGTGATGGCCGGGAGGGCGGGTGAGGGCGAACGCCGCTTTCTCGCCGTCGCGGATGGCGGCGGCGGCCGACAAGGCCACGTTCACCGCCTCGCGCGTCGCCGCCCAGGTGCCGCGCATGATCGGGGTGTCGGAGCTGAACGCGTAGCTGCCCAACCGCGCCTCGATGTCGCCTTTGCGCCCGTCCTTGAGGCCGTGCGCCGGCCAGGCCGAGGGAATCGCGACGGGGGCGTTCTTGCCATAGCGCTTGATCCATTCGTCGTAGGCTGCGGCCAGGAAATCGACCAGCCCGGCGTCGTGCACGCGCAGGATGGCGCGGTCATCGAACGGCTGCGGCGGGAGGATCGGCCCGATATGGCGCGCTTCCAGCGCCACGCGCACCTTCTCCGCCCTCAGCGGAATCTCCACTGCCGGCAGCAGATGCCCGCCTTCGAACTGAACCTGGGGGTCGTGGTCCAGATGGACCGGAGAATAGAAGGTCTTCATTCCAACTCGCGATCTTTGGCGCCTAGCTCGCGATCTTGGCCATGCCAGCGCACCAACGCTTTTGCATAGCGCGGCATGACCTGTGGCATCAAGGATTCCCCTTCCGGTGGCCGCTCCACGCCGAAAACCGTTTTGGGAAAGTTCAGGGCGCGCTGGATGTTCCAGATTTCTGCATGTTTTTCAGGCGGCAGAATCGTCGCAGGGTCGCCTACCGCGATCCAGCCGAGCGGTACTGTCGCACCCTCCGGTAGGACGGTGCGCAGGTGCACGATGGCGTTGATGCGCACCTCCGAGCCCTTCTTCAGCACCGCCTTGTTGAACACGGTCGCACCGGTGGCGATGAACACCTCGTCTTCCACCGTGCAGCCGGTGAGGGACGCATGCGGGCCGACCAGGACGTTGTTGCCGATGGTGAGGGGAGCCGATTTCACCCCGCGCAGCACGGCGGTGTCCATCACGATGACATTGTTGCCGATCACCAGCGGTCCGCTCTCGGCCGTCAACACCGCTCCAAAGCCGACCGAGCAATTCTCGCCGATCCTGACATCGCCGCACACCACGGCATTGGGCGCGATGCGGCTGGAGGGATGGACGACCGGGCGCTTGCCGCCGTGTTCGATGATCATCGCGGTTTCCTTTCGGGAGATTTCTACCACATCAATTTCTGCCGCGCGGAACATTGACGGGAAGGAGACCGCCCCGAAAGATGTCCGCAGGAGGTTCCCATGCTCAACAGCGATCTGATTGGTATTCCGCGCGGGCAGCCGCGCCTTGCCACGCCGGCCCTGCTGATCGACCTCGATGTCTTGGAAGACAATATCAGCCGCATGGCGAGTTATGCCGCCCGGCGCGGCATCGCGCTCAGGCCGCATGCCAAGACGCACAAATGTGTCGAGATCGCCAGGCGGCAGCTGGCGGCCGGGGCGGCCGGCATCTGCTGCGCCAAGCTGGGCGAAGCCGAGGCGATGGTCGATGGCGGCATTGACCGTCTCCTCATCACCTCGCCGGTGGTGACCGATTGTGGCATCGCGCGCCTCATCGCCCTCAATGGCGTGGCGAGCGAGCTGATCGTCGTGTGCGACAATCTCAATGTGGCGGCCCGGCTCGGCGAGGCGGCCTGGGACGCCAAGCAGCGGCTGAAGGTTCTGGTGGATGTCGATCCCGGCATGGGGCGTACCGGCGTGGCGATGGCGGACGCGCCGGCGCTGGCCGCCTTTGTCGCCAAGGCCAAGGGTCTCGAATATGCCGGGCTGCAGTGCTACGCGGGCCAGGTGCAGCATATCGAGTCCGCCAACCAGCGGCGCGATGCCGCGCTGGCGGTGATGCAGGATTTGGCGGCGCTGCGCGACAACCTGGTGGCGCAAGGCCTTGTGCCGGCCATTATCTCTGGCGGCGGCACCGGCAGTTTCGAGATTGACAGCGATGCCGGAGTGCTGACCGAGTTGCAGACCGGCTCCTATGTCTTCATGGACCGTCAGTACAACGATGTGTGGCGCAAGTCGGGCGATATGCCGCCTTTCCGGACAGCCCTCTATGTCCAGGCCACGGTGATCAGTGCCAACCGTCCGGGGCTTGCCACCACCGATGCTGGCTTCAAGGCCTTTGCCACCGATGCCGAGCCTCCGCTGATCGCCTCCGGTGCCCCCGAAGGGGCTACCTACTTCTTTTTCGGTGACGAGCAGGGCGGAATTCTGTATCCGGAGGAGAATCGCAAGCTGGCTCCGGGGGATGTGATCACCTGTGTGGTTCCGCACTGCGATCCCACCGTCAATTTGTATGACGTCTTTCACGTGGTCCGCGCGGAAACTTTGATCGGATTGTGGCCGATCGAAGGCAGGGGGCGTTCTCAATAGCCTTTCGCAAACGCACCATGAAGGCACCGTTCATGTCCGGTTCAGCCGCCAAGGTTCAGATTCGGGACCAACGGCGAAAGGAGAGCCGAGATGAGGAACATCGCCAAAGCGACTTTGGGGGCTTTGATGTTGGCCGGTGCAGCCGTGACGGTTACGACGCCTGCGTCCGCCGGATTCGCAATCGGAATCGGGATCGGCCCCGGCTTCTACGGGCCGTCTTCTTATTACGGACCAGCTGTCTGTGATCCTTACAGTCGCTGGTATGATCCCTATTACTGCGACGACTACGACTACTATTACGGCCCGCCGCTGTACATCGATGGCTATTGGTACAACGGCCCGATCCGTAGTCGTTGGTATCGCGGTCATCGCGAGTTTTGGGTCCACAATCGCTGGTACAGCAACGATCATTGGCGGGGCGGGCATTTCGTCCGCAATCGTGGCGATTCGGCCCACTATCGAGGCGACAGGCATCGCGGCCGCAGTGACTGGAATCGCGGCCGCAGTGACTGGAATCGTGGTCGCAGCGACTGGGGGCGTAGGGACAGCGGTTGGAGCCGCGGTGGTTCTGACCGGGGCGGTCACGGTTGGAGTGGTCATGGCGGCGGACGCGGCGGTGGACACGGCGGCCGCCATTAGTCGCCATTGGCCGACGCTCTCGGGCTCTGGGTCAGGAGAACGATCATGAAAGGCAAGATTGGATTGAGTGCGTTGCTGCTGGCCGTTGCGGCGATGTTCGCCACAGTGCCGGCAAGGGCCGGCGTCGCGATCGGATTCTCGTTCGGTTACGACAATGGCTATTTCAGCGATCCGTGCGACTACTACGACTATTATGACGTCCCCCCGCCTTGGGGTCTGCCGCCGGATTACTGCGCGTATCCGGTCTTTTTCGGGCCGGTCTACTGGGACGGCTATTGGTATCGCGGCCCGATTTATTATCGCTGGTACGGTGGCACCCGCCTGTTCTGGATCAACGGCGGCTGGCGTCACGACGGCTGGCGTGGACCGCGGCCTCATATCCGCTGGACTGATCGTGGCGGCTACAGTCGCGGGCGCGACCACTTCTATGGCAATCGCAACCGCGGCGACCGCAACAACTGGAATCGCGGGTACGACCGCAATCGCAGCGACTGGAATCGCGGCGACCGCAATCGTGGTGATCGCGGTAGCTGGAACAGCGGCAGCCGCAATTGGTCCGGTGACCGCAACCGGTCGGGTGACCGTAACCGGTCCGGTGACCGTAGCTGGTCGGGCGGCAGCCATAACTGGTCCGGCGGCGATCGCAACCGCTCTGGCGGCCACAGCTGGTCCGGTGGCGGCGGCCACAGCTGGTCTGGCGGTGGTGGTCACAGTTGGTCGGGCGGTCGCAGCGGTGGTGGTCATGGTGGCGGCCACGGCGGACGTCACTGAAATCGCGTATAATCCATTCGACTCTGCCGAAAGGGGCTAGGCTATGAGGAACTTCTGGAAGACGACGGCGGCTGCAGCGGTTGTGGTGGCCGGTACGGCACTTAGTGCACCGGCGGCGCGTGCCGACGGTTTCAGTATCGGGATAGGCAACGGCGGTATCTCGTTCAGCTATGACAGCGGCGGGTATTGCGACCGCTGGGGCTGCCCGGAGGATTACTGGGACTATCCCATCTATGATTGTCCTGTGTACTGGCGCGGTGAATGGTACCGCGGTCCGGTCTATTACCGGCGCAGTTCCGGCAGGACTTATTACTGGGTGCATGGCGGCTGGCGGCGCAACGAGTGGCGCGGCCGGCGTCCGTCCTGGGTTTGCGTCGACCGTTACCGTCCGGCGTTGGGATTCCTGTGGTATGAGAACCACGGGTTCCGTATCCGCGACGATTGGCGACGCCGCTGGCACCAGCGCCACGACCACGACCGGAGCAACAACTGGAACAACCGTCGGAACTGGAACGACCGTAACGATCGCAACTACAACCGCGATCGCAATCGCAACGACCGTGGCGGCGACCATAATATGAACTGGAACGGCCGCAACGACCGCAGTGGCAACCACAATTGGAACAATGGTGGCGCACGCGACAACGGTGGGAGCCGCAACTGGAGCGGCGGTACGCACAACACCAGCGGCACCAATGGCAACAGGAACACTGGCGGTGGCCGCAACGGTGGCAGTCACAATTGGAGTGGCGGCACGCACAACAACAGTGGCGGCAGCTACGGCAGCGGCGGTGCGCACAACAATAATAGTGGTAGCCACAGCGGCGGTACGCACAATAGTGGTGGTGGCGGTGGTCGTAGCGGCGGTAGCAGCAACCACAGTGGTGGTGGTACGCATGACGGCAACAACAACCAGAACAACGACGGCCGTCATCACCGCCGCGACTGACGCAGCCTGTACAAGGAGTATGGAGCCCGGCAATGACTCGCCGGGCTCCTTGTCATTTACGGACATATTCGTTCGGCGGTAATCGTGCGGGCGCAAGTGTGTGACACCTGCGTTCCGCGTGTTGCCGGGATGCGTTCTCCGCCCGTTGACCACCCTTCTTGCTCTGTTAGCCTTTGAGCGTATCTCTTCTATGGGGCGTTTATGCGCGTCGCTGTTCCCAAGGAAATCAAGAATCACGAATACCGCGTCGGCCTCACGCCGGCGGCCGTGCGGGAGCTCACCGCCCGCGGTCATCAGGTTTTCATCGAGACGGAGGCGGGCGACGCCATCGGCCTGCACGACGATCTCTATGTGAGAGCCGGTGCCAAGATCCTGCCGAGCGCCGCCGAAGTGTTCGACACGGCCGAAATGATCGTCAAGGTGAAGGAGCCTCAGCCGGTCGAGATTGCCCGCCTGAAGAAGGGGCAGACTCTCTTTACCTATCTGCACTTGGCTCCCGATCCTGAACAAACCAAGGGACTGCTTGCCAGCGGCGTCATCGGCATTGCCTATGAAACGGTCACGGATTCGCATGGAGGTCTGCCGCTGTTGGCGCCAATGAGCGAGGTGGCCGGTCGCATGTCAATCCAGGCCGGCGCTCATTGCCTGGAGCGGGCGCAAGGCGGCCGCGGCGTGCTGTTGGGTGGAGTGCCTGGCGTTCCCGCTGCGAAGGTGGTGGTGCTGGGTGGCGGCGTGGTCGGCACCAATGCCGCACGCATGGCCATGGGGCTCGAAGCGCATGTCATCGTGCTTGATGTCTCGCTCAACCGGCTCAAGGAGCTCGACGAGCAGTTTGGCTCCCGCCTACACACGCTGTATTCCAC
>JBJKRM010000243.1:0-2892 GCA_046704685.1 Rhizomicrobium sp. | reverse complement strand
GGTCAGGTCGGCGCGGGTGAGTGTCGTCGTGGTCATGGCGGTCAAGCGACTCCCTGGTGCTTTGGCCAAGCGTAAGCGGTTCCGGGATTTCCCGTCAACATCAAAGGGATAGTGGGGGAGCCTGATGTCTGTTGAGAACTCGTTAACGCTGTTACCAGCGGATCAGGCCGGCGCCCCAGGTCAGGCCGCCGCCCATGGCCTCCAAAAGCACCAGATGGCCGCGCTTGATCCGGCCGTCCGCCACCGCCGTGGCCAGGGCCAGGGGGACCGAGGCCGCCGAGGTATTGCCGTGCAGGGCCACCGTCGACACAACCTTGGCGGGATCGACATGCAGGCGCTTGGCCGTGCCGTCGAGGATCCGTTGATTCGCCTGGTGGGGGATGAACCAGTCGATGTCGCCCACCGGGATGCCGGCCGCGTCGGCCGAGGCCTCGATGGCCGCCGCGATGTTGGTCACCGCGTGCTTGAAGACCTCCTTGCCCTGCATGCGCAGGTAGCCGGTGTTACCCGTGGTGGAAGGCCCGCCGTCCACATAGAGCAGGTCATGCAGCCGCCCGTCAGAGAACAGCCGGGTGTTGAGGACGCCACGGTCGTCGGCGTTCCCCCGGCCCTCGCCCGCGTTGAGCACCACGGCGCCGGCGCCATCGCCGAACAGCACGCTGGTGGTGCGGTCGTTCCAATCCATCAGGCGCGACATGGTCTCGGCGCCGATCACCAGGGCCGTCCTGGCCTGGCCCGCCTTGATGAAGTTGTCGGCCACGGCGAGCCCGTAAATGAAGCCCGAGCACACCGCCTGCACGTCGAAGGCGGCGCCGCGCGTCATGCCGATGCGCGACTGGACGATAGTGCCGACCGACGGGAAGGTCTCATCCGGCGTGGTGGTGGCGCAGACCACGAGATCGATGTCCTGTGCCGTGGCGCCGGCATTGTCGAGTGCGGCATTGGCCGCTGCCACCGCCAGATCCGATGTCTTCTCGCCG
Source organism: Rhizomicrobium sp. (assembly GCA_046704685.1). Lineage (GTDB taxonomy): Bacteria > Pseudomonadota > Alphaproteobacteria > Micropepsales > Micropepsaceae > Rhizomicrobium. The sequence continues at coordinate 1,912 of JBJKRM010000243.1, read as the reverse complement.
GGAGCCGCGATGTGGCGCTGACGGATGCCGGTGCGGGTACGGATCCACTCGTCGCTGGTATCCATGCGCTTGGCGAGATCGGCGTTGGTGACGATATTCGCCGGCAGATAGGCGCCACAGCCGATGATGTGCGAGCGGATCATGGCGTCACCGCCTGCGGTTGGACACCAGCCCTGTCGGCACCAATATTCTTGTTCATGCCACCAATCGCCATGTCGATCGCGGTATCGACGGCATAGGCAAAACCGAGCGCGTCGGTGCTGCCATGGCTTTTCACCACGATGCCGTTGAGGCCGAGCATCAAACCGCCGCCGGCGGCGCGCGGATCAAGCTTGCGGCGCAGGGCCAGCAACGCCCCGCGCGCCAGCACCGCCCCCAGCCGCGACAGCAACGAGCGTTTCAGCGCAGACCGCAGATAGCCGGCGATCAGCTTGGCGGTGCCTTCCACGGTCTTGAGCGTGACATTGCCAGTGAAGCCGTCGGTCACAGCCACGTCGACGCCTCCTTCAAAAATGTGATTGCCTTCGATGAAGCCGCAGAACTCCATCGGCAGATTGGCCTGGCGCAGAATATGCGCCGCGCTCTTGACGGAATCGTGGCCCTTGACCTCCTCGGAACCGACATTGAGCAGGCCCACGCGCGGCCGCTCGATGCCGAGAACGGCGCGGGCAAAGGCTTCGCCCATCACCGCGAAATCCACCAGCTGCTCGGCATCGCACTCCACATTGGCACCGCAGTCGAGCACCACCACCTGGCCGCGCTGCGTCGGCCACACAGAGGCAATGGCGGGGCGCGAAATGCCCTCGATCAACCCGAGCTGATACATCGACATCGCCATCAAGGCGCCGGTGTTGCCCGCCGAGACGACGGCTTCGGCCTCCCCGCTCTTCACCGACTCGATGGCGTGCCACATGCTGGAATCACGGCGCCGCCGCAACGCGAAGCTCGGCTTCTCGTCCATGGCCACACGGGTCGGGGCATGGCGCACGGCCACCCGGCCGCCGAGCTTGCCTCGGCGCCTGCGGATCAACTCGTTGAGGGCCGCCTCGTCGCCATGGAGGACGAACTTCACCGCCGGATGGCGCTGCACGGCGCGGACAAGTGCAGATATGACAACCGACGGGCCTTGATCACCGCCCATCGCATCGATCGACACCGTCAATTCGCCGGCCACGATTACCTGCCCCTCATGACCGCCACTGCGCGGTCACGGCGCTCAGGCCTTCGCCTTTGCAGCCACTTCACGGCCGTCATAATGGCCGCAGGAAGCGCAAACATGGTGCGGCCGCTTCTGCTCACCGCAGTTCGGGCACTCGTTGTGGGAGCCCGACGCCAGGGCGTGGTGCGACCGGCGCATGTTCCGCCGTGACGGCGACTTTTTTCTCTTTGGGACCGCCATGGCGGGTTCCTACTCCTTCGGGGCCAGCCGGAGGCACACGTGAAACTCCTGGCAGGCGGTAAAAGCAGGGGGCGGAGGTAGCAGGAAACGCCCTCGGGTTTCAAGCGGCAAAAACGGCCGGATTCCAGGGTTTAGCCCTTATCCTTGAGGCTTTTAAGCACAGCGAAGGGGCTTTCCCGCTCCTCCCGCGGTTCGGCGGGCGGCTGGAACGCCACGCCCTCCTTGCGCGGGTAGGGATCGATCGCCAGGGCGAACTCCTCCAGAAGAGGCGCCGCCAAATCATAGTGAAGGCTGGTGATGGTCTCCGGCACGTCATCGTCGCCCGACGCCAGCGTCAGTTCGCCTTCCTGCACCGGCACCCTGGCCGCCAGATGGAGCTCCCGCGCGATGTGGCGCGTGACCTGCGACGTCACCGGTTCCAGGGTTACCACGCAGCTCTGCACCACCTCGGCATCGAGATCGGCGTCAAAATGGAAGCGGTCCTGCGAGATCCGGCGCAGGTTGACGGCGGCC
>JBJKRM010000242.1:0-8003 GCA_046704685.1 Rhizomicrobium sp. | reverse complement strand
GTGCAAGTTCACGCGCAACGAATCCGGACGTGATCCCGTGCATTGGCGACGGTTTGCCGAACTCGGTCTTCTGGCTGCGCCTCTGCCCGAAGAACATGGCGGATTAGGCGGTGGTGCGGTCGAGACGATGATCATCATGAAGGAGTTCGGCCGCGCTTTGGTGGTCGAGCCTTATGTCCCGACAGCGATTGTGGCGGCTGGACTTCTGGCACGCTGTGGAACACCGGCGCAACGGGAAAGCTGGCTACCGCGCATTGCTGCTGGGGAAGCGATGGTAGCTTTTGCCTTCGCTGAACCCGGTAGCGCCTATAATCCGGCGGCCGTTGCCAGCACGGCAAGGAAGCAGGGGGCCGCCTGGGTGCTCAATGGCCATAAGGCGGTCGTGATTGGTGCCCCCTGGGCCGACGCTCTGATTGTGACGGCACGTTCGTCAGGTGGTCGCAGTGACTGCGAAGGCATATCGGTGTTTCTGCTTGATAAGCGAGCTTCCGGCGTTACCACACGCGATTATCCGACAGTGGACGGCAATCGAGCGTCCGAAGTCACGCTCGAGAACGTCACGGTTCCTGCTGATAACCTGATAGGACCGGAAGGCAATGCTTTTCCGCTGATCGAACAACTGATTGATGAGGCCATCATCGCCCATTGTGCGGAGGCGATTGGTTTGATGAGTGCTCTTCACGAGCAAACTGTCGCTTATGCCAAGACACGCAATCAGTTCGGCTTGCCGATCGGCAAATTCCAGGTGCTGCAGCACCGCATGGTGGACATGTTCGTAGCGATCGAGGAGGCGGTTTCCATCACTCTGATGGCAACGCTGAGGTGCGACACAGATGGGCGCGCCGTGGCTGCCGCTGCGGCAAAAACCGCGGTGGGTAAGGCGGCTCGGTATGTCGGGCAGCAGGCCATACAGATCCACGGCGGCATGGGCATGACCGACGAACTGGCGGCTGGCCATTATTTCAAGCGCCTTACCGCGTTTGACACGCTGTACGGCAGCGCCGAGCATCACCTCGGCCGTTATGCCGCTCTCAGTGGGGCCTGAGGCAAAGACGCCCCCGCATTTTCCGGCCACAATCACCACCTCGCAGGTGGTGCCCCTGGCCTCAATCCCACCGTTATCGGGCGTCCTTGTTGATAGATTCTGGCAAGAGTGTCCTAGCAGCATCGTAAAGTTTAAGGCGATCAAAAACGGAACGTCGTCGCTGAAATTTGCGGGCTTCGTGACATTTTCGGATCACAGGGCGCCGGACCGGTCGCGAGACTCGCGAAATGCGCAAATGCAGCGAAAGGTGTCAGGATTGTTTACAGCCCCAGCCGCACAAGCGGGGTGGAGTCGTAAAGAGTCTTTACTGGTCGATTCCGAAAGCCGCAGAAAACCTGGTTTTTTTACTGGCACGCTTGTTGCTCATACCCAGTCAGGCGATCAAGCGCGGCGCTGACGCCGAAACTGAGGAATGGGAAGATGAAGTACATTACCAAATCATTACTGGGTGCGGTCGCTGCGCTGGCGCTGACCGCCGGGGCGGCTCAAGCCAACCCGATCTATACCAGCGGTAGTTTCGCATTTTCGGCGTTCACCTCGACGAAAACCGACGTCACCACAACCATGGTTTTTGATATCTCGCCAGCGACGATGTCGGTGAACCCGTCCGGCAGCGGTTCCATGGGGGCCGTCACGCTTCCGGCGACGTTGCCTGTCACCACTCCGTTGAATTTCAATACCGTCACCGGTTTCGATTTCAGCGATGCAGGGCTTGGAAGCTTTGACGCCACGTCGGCCGTGTTGCTTGGGTCGTCCTCCGGAGGGAAAGGCGCGAGCGCCACGTGGTACGTCACGGGTAACTTTACGCTTGGTAGCGATTGGGACAACGTCGGCTCGATGCTTACGGCGAGCGAGACCTGGAGCCTCACTCAGACTGGTGGTGCTGGCACTGCGATTTCCCTTAGCGGGACCTTTGCCTCTCCGGCTGTTCCGCCGCCGTCGGTTCCGGAACCGGCGACCCTTCTGTTGATGGGCTCTGCCCTCGGTGGTCTGGGCGCCCTCAGTCGCCGTCGGAACAAGCGGTCAGCCTGATATTTCGCGTATAGAGTGAACAACGGCGGCCCTCTTGGGCCGCCGTTTCTTTTTGGGGCTGGCAGAAGCGGAGCCAGAGCCGCACGGCAGTCCCGCTGCCATCTCGAATTGGGCCAAGCAGTGTTTGGCCGTGATCTAATCTTGTGTCCGAGAAGGCGAAAGCTAGATCCTTGCGGTAGAAAATAACTATTATTTATCAATAGCTTAATGTGGAGTTGTGTGTTCAGCTGGTGCCGCTCGACGACGGCGGATTGATGGCGAAACGCTTGGCAAAGGACCAGGGGAGCGAACCGAGAGCCGTAGATCAGTGATTAAGGCCGGACACCGTGTGCGGTAGGATCGTCGGGGAGGTGCGCATCATGTCGGCTTTGCTGCTTGAGAAGGATGGGTTCATCGCGACGTTGACGCTCAACCGGCCCGAAATGCGCAACGTGCTTGGCGAACCGGGAGACGGTGTGCTGTTTGCGCAGGCTGCTGCTGAGATCAACGGCGATCCTACGATCCGTTGCGCCATTTTGACGGGATCTGGTCCAGCCTTCTCGGCTGGCGGCAATCTCAAGGCCATGCAGGAGAAGTCCGGCCTGTTTGCCGGATCACGCGACGATGTCCGCGAGGCGTATAAGAGCGACATCCACGGTATTGTCAGAAGTTTGTGGAACCTTGAAGTTCCGCTCATCGCGGCCGTCAACGGAGCTGCCATCGGCCTCGGCAACGACGTGGCATGTCTTGCGGACATTCGCATCGCGGCTGACACGGCTGTGTTTGGGGCGACGTTCCTGAAGGTGGGACTTGTTCCCGGAGATGGTGGTGCGTGGCTTCTGCCGCGCGTTGTGGGCCAGTCGCGGGCGGCCGAACTGTTTTTCTCGGCTGAAACCGTTGATGCCGCGACGGCAATGCGTTGGGGCTTGGTGTCACGGATCGTTCCTGCGGAGATGCTGATGGAGGAGGCTGTGGGGCTCGCCGCCAAGATTAGCCGTCAGCCACCGGGCGTGTTGCGTATGACCAAGCAGTTGATGCGTGAGGCCTTGTCGTCGGATTTTGACGCCATGATGGACAGATCTGCGGCTTGTCAGGCTGAAGCGCATGCCAGCGCCGACCATGCCGAGGCGCTCGCGGCCTTCTTCGAAAAACGGCCGCCACGATTCACGGGGCGTTGATTCGAAATATTACGCAGGGAAGAAGTGAAGCTTCCGCTACAGTAACTTAGCGTCCGACGCGCTATCCAAGGCTTTTACATTCGAAGCCTGGATTACCGAGAACGTGTCAAAAAAATTGACGACATATATTCATGACGAAATGGCGACCGCTGGAAACGCTTGTCTTTTCGCGGTGGCACTCGAATTGCTCGGGATTTCGCTATTGGGTAGGGAAATAGGGGAGTTTGGCAATGAACAAAGGATTGTTTGTTGGACTGATTGGGGCGGCGGCGTTGTTGACCTCGGGGGCCCAAGCGACGGAGTTGATGCCGAGCTATGTTGGCGCTCCGGCGGGATGGGTTGTGGATCGCTATGCGCCGGATGGCTTCGCCGATATCGGCATGTACATGGGCCGCACCGCCGTATTGGGTATCTCCATTGGCTCGAGCGGCAATTCCGCCAACCGGCCAGCCGGTCAGCAAGGCACATTCAACAACACGCAAGGCATGGATCATCCGATCTCTGGTGGTGCCGGCGACAGCTTGTCGGCTCTGCTCTACATCCCGACAAGCTGGAGCGATCCGGGGAACGGATACGTTCGCACCGACATGTGGGGCTTCACCACCGACGGGACGAGCACGGGTTATCCGATCATCGGCTTCACCAACTACAACACTTATGCCTCTGACGGCTTCATCGGTTTCCGTGTATGGGACGATCAGGCTGGCGTATGGGACGAACTCTCGACCGCCGTCAATTACGGTGCCTGGAACAAGCTGTCGCTCGCCTTCGACGGTACGAATTACGATTACTACATCAACAACGTTATGGTTGCGTCGCTGGCGGCGGCGCCTGGCACCACAGGCTTCACCACGGCATCGATGCAGGCATACAACTACGCGGACCCCACCCTTTATTCGGGGGGAATGCCGGCTGCGGCGCTTGTTCCGTACACGGCGCATTGGTCTGACGTGCCCGAACCTTCCAGTCCGGCGCTTCTGGCGGCGGCGTTGGGCGGTCTCGGCTTCTTCCTCAGGCGGCGGAAGTCGGCTTGAGTTCTGATGACAGCGGACCGTGGGGCGTCTCGCGGTCCGCTGGTTGTCCCTTGCTGGAGCGATCTGGTTCGTCCAGCAGGAGGCTCAGCTGCAGGGGATTTGTTGTGTCCAGTCTGAGTTCAAGGTCAATCTCTGCCGGTAATTCCTGATCTTCCGCTGGTTTCTCGGGCCTGATGTGGGCTGCGGTTACCGGGGGCGACTCGTCGAAAAGCGGAAGGGTAGCCGGTTCGGGTGACTGAGCCGCGAAAGGGGTGGGCTGCTCTACGGCCAGGAAAGAGGTTTCGTTGGGCCGCGCCGTCCAGTCGCGCATTGGCAGGAAAGGCACAAGCATTGGAACCCGAGCGGTGTATTCGTCATAGTCGGTAGATTCCTCACGCAGCGTGTGTTCTTCGACGAAAACACGGGCAATAAAGGCAAACAGCAACACCATGGCACCAACCAGCGAGGATGGCCGTCCAAGCATGGTCGCGGTAGCAAGCGACGCCACTGTGAGGCTGGCATAAATCGGATGCCGGATGACCTTGTATGGGCCGGATTGGACCACTGGTCCGGGTCGACGCAGGGCGCGACAAATCGTGGCCCACCAGGCGACGCAGAATGCAGAAAATGTCAGACCGGCCGCCAGCCAGCCCAGCGTTCCTCTGGGCGACATCCACAACCGGTACTGCACGTCCCATCCCGGAGCCGGGGTCACGCCGAATAGAAGTAGACCGGCGATGATCACAACAATGCTGTAAACGATGTTCTGGGCGGCGGTCAGCGCACTGTCGGAATGACTCCGGCCGAGCGCGGCGGCAAGCCAACTCAGAAGCCAAAACAGCCACAGGATATAGATGGCAACGACCGGTAGCACAGGAGCCTCCGCCCGCTAGGTGGGCGGGGTAATAATGCGCGAGGCCACGGCAGGAAACGGTTGGCGGCAGAAAAGCCCGGACAATGACTTTTCTGCCGCACTTGGTTTCCTAAAATTTGAGCGCTTTTGCCCCTCTTACCAGCGGAAGCTGACGAATTGCGGCAACGGTCTTTTCATCCACGGGGCCGTCCACCTCCGCCAGGACGATGGCATCGTCGCCCGGGGCACTCCGGCCTAGGGTGAAGTTCGCGATGTTCACCTTCGACTCGCCCAAAAGCGTTCCCAGGCGGCCGATGAAGCCCGGTTTGTCCTCGTTGGTCACATAGATCATGTTCGAGGCGAACTCGGCGTCCAGATTGATGTCCTTCACCTGAATCAGTCGCGGACGACCATCAGAGAACACTGTCCCGGCCACGCTGCGGCTCATCTCCGGTGTCGTCACCAAAATCCGGATATAGCCTTCATAGATGCCCTGGCGGTCGCGCCGGGTTTCGCTCACCTTGATGCCGCGCTCCTTGGCGACGATCGGCGAGTTGACCATGTTGACTTCAGGCAGGTGTGGTTTGAGCAGGCCGGCTAGAGCAGCTTGGGTGAGCGCTCTCTGGTTCAGGGTTGCCGCCGTGCCTTCGTAGAGGATGTCGACCGCCACGATGCTGGTCTCCGTCAGCTGCCCGGCAAAAGCACCGAGCTTTTCGGCCAACGAGATCCATGGCCTCACTAGCTGGGCTTCTTGCGCACTGATGGACGGCATGTTGAGCGCATTCACGATGGCGCCGGTCAAAAGGTAATCGGAGATTTGCTCGGCCACCTGCAGTGCCACGTTCTCCTGGGCTTCTTCTGTAGAGGCGCCCAGATGCGGCGTGGCGACAACTTTTTCATGTCCAAATAGGACGTTAGCCTTGGCCGGTTCCTCGCTGAAGACGTCGAGTGCCGCGCCCGCGACATGACCGGAATCCAGCGCCGCCTTCAGCGCGGCTTCGTCGACCAACCCGCCGCGGGCACAGTTGATGAGGCGCACGCCCTTTTTCATCTTGGCGATCGCCTCAGCCGAGATGATGTTCTGCGTTTCCGGCGTCTTTGGCGTGTGCAGGCTGATGAAATCGGCCTGGCCCAGCAGATCGTCGAGTTCCACCTTCTCGATGCCGAGTTCTGCCGCTCGCTCGCCCGACAGATAGGGGTCGTAGGCCACGACATGCATCTTCAGGCCCTTGGCGCGGTCGGCGACGATGCCGCCGATGTTGCCGGCACCGATGATGCCCAACACCTTGCCGTAGAGCTCGACACCCATGAAGCGATTCTTCTCCCATTTGCCGGAATGCGTAGAGGTATTGGCGGCGGGAATTTCCCGGGCCAGGGCCATCATCAGCGAGATGGCGTGTTCGGCGGTGGTGATTGAATTGCCGAACGGCGTGTTCATCACGATCACGCCGGCAGCGGTGGCTGCCGGGATGTCGACATTGTCGACGCCGATACCGGCGCGGCCGACAACCTTCAACTTCTTGGCGGCAGCGATCACCTCTTTAGTGATCTTGGTCGCCGAACGGATGGCAATGCCGTCATACTGATCGACGATTTTGAGTAGCTCGTCCTTGGGAAGGCCTGTCTTTACGTCGACGTCGACGCCGCGCACTTTGAAGATGTTTACGGCGGCGTGGGAAAGCTTATCGGCAATGAGCACTTTTGGCATGGGAATGGTTCCTGTCTAGTGAGTGGTGAGCGTGCGCTTGTAGAAGGGAGGTACGCTCAGCAAGTGTTTCTGCAGTGGGTCGAGTGGACCTTCGGGCAAATAGACGACCTCAATCGGCCTTCCGGGCAATATGGCGTCGTTGATGTCGATAATTTCCTGGGCCAGTCGCGGCACGTCGCCGTCTGCTTCCAGTCCGATCATCGGATGGCCTTCTGTATCGATGCCGTCGCGCGCGACGTAGACCAAATGCGCGGCGCGGATCAGCGACCGACTGGTGAAGAGGACACAAAACGCCTTCACCAGTTTGGTCGGAAAGACCTTTGGCTGCGCTACGACGAGATTGCCGCGCCCGGAACGGAAGGCGTCCAGCATCCAGGCGATTTCCTCGGCTGACAACGTCTTGCCGAGTTCGGCACCGGGATTGATGACGAACTGTGCGCCACGGGTGGATTCGAACAGCATCCAGCCCGTCATCCGGAAACTTGACACCCCTGCCGGTCCGACCGAGCTGAGTCTTATCGGTGCGGTGAAGACGGCATGGAAATTTCCGCTGCCGTTCGACATCGTGTCGAGGCTCATGCGTTCGCCGAGTTCGCCCAGCACTGTCAGCTCGCTATCGAGCAGTAGCCGATAGAAGTCTGGGCGCGCGGATTCTTGCGATGCTGCATGCAGCATGGCTTTCTCCAAGTCAGTCTCAGCCGTGAACGTCATCGTGGCCCCCTGAATGCGTTTCTCCGGAAAACTGTGCGACAGTTTTCCGAAGGTCACGCGACAGTTGGTCAGCCTGCTTTCACCTTGGCCCAGGCCCAGTCGAGCCAAGGCAGCAAGGCCTTGATGTCGGCGGTTTCCACGGTGGCGCCACACCAGATACGAAGGCCTGGAGGAGCATCGCGGTAGGCACCGAGGTCAAAGGCCACGCCTTCTTTGTCCAGGATCGACGCGATCTTCTTGGCCGCATCGGCCTTGGCTTCCGGGGCCAACGCCTCGAACCACGGGTCGACCACTTTCAGGCAGACCGAGGTGTTCGAACGGATGGCTTCGTCCTTGGCCAGGAACGCCACCCAGTTCGATGTCGCCACCCAGTCGCCGACGGCGGCGAGGTTGGCGTCGGAGCGTTGTTTCAGCCCTTTCCATCCACCAACGGCCTCGGCCCATTTGAGCGCGTCGATGTAGTCTTCCACGGCCAGCATGGACG
>JBJKRM010000241.1:0-4475 GCA_046704685.1 Rhizomicrobium sp. | reverse complement strand
AGCCATGGTCGCGCGCAAGCACGGCTTGCATTTCCACGTGGATGGAGCGTTTGGTCCGATGGCGGTGCTGTCACCGGAACTCAAGCCCTTAGTGAAGGGCATCGAGAAGGCCGACTCTCTTGCCTTCGATTTTCACAAGTGGATGCAGGTACCTTACGATGCCGGGTTCATCTTAGTGCGTAACGGGCAACTGCACAGGGACACATTTGCCAGCCCGGCGGCATATTTGAGGCCGAACGCGAAAGGGCTTGCCGCCGGAGCGCCGTGGTTCTCCGATTTCGGACCGGATTTGTCACGCGGTTTCCGCGCGTTGAAGGCTTGGTTCACGCTGAAGACTTTCGGTACACAGCGCCTGGGCAAAGTGATGGAGCAAAGTTGCGCCTTGGCACACTACCTAGAGCAGCGTGTGCGCGCGGAGCCAAAATTGGAACTACTGGCGCCCGCCCAGCTCAACATTGTCTGTTTCCGCTATGGAAAAGACGATGCAGTGAACGCGAACATTGTCGTAGCCCTGCACGAATCAGGCATCGCTGCACCGTCCAGTACCATCGTGCAGGGAAAGCTGGCCATCCGGGCGGCATTCGTCAATCATCGCACCCAGAAGCGCGACGTCGATGCCCTTATTGATACTGTCCTGCGGCTTGGCGCAGGGGCTCCCGTTCTTCCGTGAACTGGTAGTTTTCCTGGCGCCGCCGAGGCAGGGCTTCTGGATATTCGTCTCGCATCCAGGCGATGAGCTTTTCCCTCATCTCGCAGCGCACGTTCCACGCCTTGCCGGAATCGCTCGCTGAAACAAGAACTCTCAGCTGCATGGTCATGCTCGGTTCGCTGACATCGGTGATCTGCACGTTGACAACATTGCGATCCCAGTCTTTGGTCGTCTTCGCCAATTCCTCCACCTTCTTGCGTATGCGTTCGACATCCGCGCGCATGTCTACGTAGTAGTAGACGGAGCCGATCAGCTGCGAGGACTGGCGCGTCCAGTTCTGGAACGGATTGGTCATGATCCAGCTCAACGGCACGACTAGCCGGCGCAAATCCCAGCAGCGCACGACAACATAGGTCGAGTTGATCTCCTCGATCCAGCCCCATTCATTGTTGACGATCACTACGTCGTCGATGCGGAAAGGCTGGGTGATGGCGAGTTGGATGCCGGCAACCAGATTCTCGAGCAGCGGTTTTGCGGCAAAGCCGACGGCCAAGCCAGCAATTCCGGCTGAGGCGAACAGGCTGACGCCGAACTGCCTCACGGCCTCGAAGTTCATCAGAGCAAATCCGACCGTGACGATGCCGATGGCGACGTTAACAGTGCGCTTCAGCACACGCATCTGGGTGATGGCTTTGCGGGCTAGAAGATTGTCGGCGGTGTCTGAATGGAAACGGTTGATATAGCGATCGATCGCCAAATCCGAGGTGATGATGGCGAGCCAGCCGAGCAAAAGGATGAACCCGGCGAACAGCACGCGGCCGATCATGTGCTGAGTGGTTACGTCGAGTGGCAGTACGGGAGTGACCAGCGACATGATCAGCATCATCAGCCCGAACTGGGCAATACCGCCGGCGCTTCGTAGCACGGTGTGTACTAAGCTGCGTTTGTTTCGCTGCATACGCCGCAGAAACATACGTAGTAAGCCCAGGATGAGTGCCGCAATCAACGCGGCGCCCGTCAACACCACGGCTGCAATCAACCAGTGTGGTACCCACGCCGGAAGGATTTCGGCGTTGGCGTGAATCATGCCGCTGCTCTCGTTGGCGTAGTGCCAGAAAGCGCCCGTAGGAACAGACTGCAATATGTATCCGCCGACAGGCCTTTCAAGCAATTGAACAGGTTTGAATGGCGGCGTTTGCGCTCGTCCAGCGACATGATGATTGCATCATGCATGGCCTCGGCAATCTCGTCCGGGTCGTAGGGGTTGATGATCAGGGCATCCTCGAAATACCTTGCTACTCCGGCGAACGACGAGAGGATAAGAACGCCCGGATTTTCCGGGTCCTGGGCCGCAACATATTCATGGGCCACTAGGTTCATGCCGTCGCGCAGTGGTGTCACCACGCCGATCTGCGCCGTTCGATAGAACCCTGCGAGGGTGGAGCGTGCCAGGCTTTGGCTCATATAGCGCAAGGGCACCCAATCGAATGCGCCGTGTCGACCATTGATGTCTCCTGCCATGCGGTTCAACTGCGGCCTCAACTGGGCATAGACCGAGACGTCTTCTCGCGATGGCGCGGCAATCTGCAGGAAGCTGACCTTGCTTTTATGTTCCGGAAAGCGTTCGAGCAACCGGTTGAAGGCCTCGAAACGGTTGGGCAGTCCCTTCGAATAGTCCAGGCGGTCAGCACCAATCATCAGCTTGCGGCCCACCAAGCTGTCGATCAAGCGGCGCGTATTGCGGCTCTTGGACGATTGGATGGCCTGTTGCTGGAATGCTTGGTAGTCGATGCCAATCGGTGTGACGATCGAGGCTACTTTCCGGCCGTCATTTGTGCTGATAATGCCCTGTTCGTCGATTGGAAACTCCAGGATGCGTTGCACAGAACCTTGGAAATCGTGGAGATGTTCCGGTGTTTGGAAGCCGACCACGTCGTAGGCGCAGAAGTCCAAGAGCAGCTCGCCGCCGCGGGGCAGGGCGGCGAACAAGCTGGAGGGCACGAAGGGGATATGCAGGAAAAAACCGATCCTGTTCTTCACTCCAAGTTTGCGCAGCTCGTCGGCAAGCGGAATAAGATGGTAGTCATGAACCCAGACGAGGTCGTCGGGCTTGAGGAGCTTGGCCAACGCTCTGGCAAAGCATTCGTTGACCAACCGGTATCCTTCGAGATGCTCTCGGCGGAATTCCATCAGGCCTAGGCGGAAATGGAGTAGCGGCCATAGCGTGCCGTTGGCGAATCCGACATAGAACTTCTGATATTGATCGTGGGATAGGTCGATGGTGGCGTAGTCGACTTTGTCGAATGTGGTCACATTGGCGTCGGTGCTGGTCTGTGCCGTGCGATGGCCGCTCCAGCCGAACCAAAGAGTCCCAGGTTTGATGGCGTCCTTCAGCGCTACGGCAAGTCCACCCGCCTTGCCGGATTTCGACGGGGTCGGTACACGGTTCGAAACAATCACGAGGCGTGCCAAAGGCCTTGCTCCCATGTGCGGCTGAGCCTGTGTGCCGTAAGGATAGTGCCAACCTGCGAATAGGTCTGCGGGAAGTTTCCCCAAAGCTCCCCGTTCGCCGGATCGATATCCTCCGAGAACAGGCCTGCCGAGTTGCGTTTCTTCAACAGATTTTCGAACAGTTCGCGCGCTTCGTCGCGCCGGCCGACCGACGACAAAGCGTCAATGTACCAGTTGGTGCAGACGAGGAACGCGGTAGCTGGAAGGCCAAAATCATCGGCTTCGTTGTAGCGCAGGACGAAGCCATTCTTGAGAAGCTTCTGCTCGACGACATCGAGCGTGCGCCCAAAGGACTCGTCCGATGCGGACACCAACCCAACCTGGGGTAGAAGTAGCACGGAGGCGTCCGCAACCTCAGCGTCCATGGTGCCGGAAATCCAGCCGTCCTTGGTGATGCAGCGTTTCAAGATGTCGTCTTGAAGCGCGCGGGCTTTCGCCGACCAGCGCACGGCGTCACTGTCCAGTCCGATCCTGTGGGCAATCATCGCCAAACGGTGCGCTGCCGCCCAGCACATCGCGGCCGAATAGGTATGGACACCGGTGCGGTTCCGGTACTCCCAGACGCCGGCGTCCGGTTGAAGGGCGAGTTCGACAGCCATGTCGCCAATCGGACTGAGACGGCGGTAAAGATCGACACTGCCCTGGGTCACCACCCGGGCATCCCAGAAGAGCTGCGCCACTGAAAGGATGACTGATCCGTATACGTCGTTCTGCCGCTGGCTGGCGGCACCGTTGCCAATGCGTACGGGCCCCATGCCACGGTATCCGACCAGTCCTTCGGAACCGCGCTCGTTGAGGTCGACTGCCGTGGTGATCGGATACAAAGGATGCAGTTCTCGCTCCTGTTCTCTGACCACTGTGTCCAACAGAAAGCGGACAAAATGCTCCATGGTGCGCGTCACACCGAGCCGGTTCAGCGCATTCACGGTGAAATAGGAGTCGCGCAGCCAGCAATACCGATAGTCCCAGTTCCGCTTGGAATCCGGCGCTTCAGGAATGGAGGTGGTTAATGCAGCCACGATTGCCCCCGTTTCTTCATAGCTGCATAGTTTGAGCGCAATAGCCGCGCGAATGACTGCTTCCTGCCATTCGAACGGGATTCCCAGCTGGCGGGCCCAATCGGTCCAGTATGATGTCGTGTCGTGAATGAAACGCTTTGCCAATCCGTCAGGTTCCTCCGTGACGGTTTCGTCGGGGCCGATGAAAAGGCTGATGCAGCGATCAAGCAGAAATTGCGATTCGTTGAGCAGATATGACGGGCCGATGTCGGATGTGACACGCAAAACGGTATGGCCGCCGACGAACCGGGCATGTT
>JBJKRM010000240.1:0-5871 GCA_046704685.1 Rhizomicrobium sp. | reverse complement strand
CCACTGGCCCGAACGGCAAACCCCGTTCGCTGTTCGTGGATCCCCAGAAATTCCTCGGCAGCGTCCATGGCAAGCGCGCTTGCGTTGACTGCCATACCAACATCACGGGCGTTCCGCACAAACCGGTCGAAATCAGAGTCAACTGTGTCAGTTGTCATGAGAAGCTGTGGGCAAAGCCTGATGCAACGGTGACGAAACAACAGCATGCGACCCTCGGCTTCGTGGTGACGATGATCCACAAGTTCATGAAGTCCGTGCACGCGCAGCCTTCGCTTGCGGACCAGTCGCGCACCAATGCGACATGCTACAATTGCCATCAGCCCCATTATGTCTACCCCCCGGGCACGAAGGTCTGGCAACAGTGGCGCATGAATCTGCCCTACACCTGCGGGGCATGCCACCAGCCGCAATTCAAGCAGTATTCGCATTCGATCCACGGCCGCGAAGTGCTGCAGATGCACAATCCCAAGGCGGCGATCTGCGCCGACTGCCACACCAGCCATGACATCGCCAACCCGGTGCTGACCTCGACCAAACTCGTCATCACCAAGAATTGCGGCTCTTGTCACAAGGAGCAGTTGCGGACGTATCTGGCCACCTATCACGGCCAGGTATCGACCTTGGGCTATGGCTACACGGCCAAGTGTTTTGACTGCCACGGCAGTCACAACATCCAGCTTGTCACGGATCCGCGATCCACGGTGTATCCCGCCAACCGGCTCAAGACCTGTCGGCAATGCCACACCAACGCCAGCGCGGGCTTTGTCACCTTCGAACCACACGGCAATTCACACGATTTCAGGCGTTATCCGTTGTTGTGGATCGCGGCGAAGTTCATGTCGCTGCTTCTGATCGGCGTGTTCACGTTCTTCTGGACCCACTCAGCCCTGTGGTTCTACCGCTCCTACAAGGAACGCAAGGCGCGCGGCGAGAATATGGAGTTCTACTTCTACCGGGTGCCGGACAAGAAGCAGCCCTATTTCCAGCGTTTCCCGCTCATCTGGCGCATCGCCCACCTGCTGGTTCTGTTGGCGACCATGACGCTCGTGCTGACCGGCATGACCGTGCTGTATTCCGACAGCGCCTGGGCGCCGGTGGTCGTGAGGTTCTTCGGAGGGCCGCAGGTGATGGCGATCATCCATCGCATCTGCGCTTCGATCTTCCTCTCGGTGTTCTTCGGGCACATCGTCTTCATGTGGATCAAGCTCCATCGCCAGGGACGCAAGTTCCGTTGGTTCGGTCCCGATTCACTGGTGGTGCGCTGGCAGGATTTCTACGACATCTACGCCATGTTCAGGTGGTTCTTCGGCCTCGGCCCACGCCCAGAATTCGACCGCTGGACCTATTGGGAAAAGTTCGATTATTGGGCCGTGTTCTGGGGCATCTTCGTCATCGGCGGCAGCGGAGCACTGCTGTGGTCGAAGGCGTTCGTCATGCAATTCCTGCCGGGATGGGTTCTCAATGTCGCTCTTATCGTTCATGGCGACGAGGCCCTCTTGGCGGCTGTGTTCCTGTTCACCGTGCATTTCTTCAACAACCACTTCCGGCCGGACAAATTCCCACTCGACACCGTGATGTTCACCGGTGCGATTTCGGCCGAGGAGTTCAAACGGGAGCACCTCGCCGAATACGAACGCCTGCTGGAGACGGGACAGCTGGAGAGCCGCCGGGTGCCGCCGCCCTCACGCGCCATGGCGCTCGGGTCGCGCATCCTTGGCTTCACCCTGCTGACGTTTGGCCTGATCCTGTTGACGCTGGTGGCGATAGGCTTCTTCGGCCACGCCGTATAGCGGGGCTAGACTGCCATGAGCCCGGCAATCCGCCGGGCCATGGCATCAACCTCGTTCCAGGCGGTGTATTCGACGCGCACGGTGGGATCGGTGGGCCCACCCGTCAGCAGCATGATGAAGCGGATCGCCAACCGGTCGAACCAGCGATAGCTCGGATAATCCAGCCGGCCGGCGATCGCGCCAGCAATCGCCGGGCGCAACCGGTGCCGTCTGATGGTTTTGCGCAGGTAAGGGTTGCTTTCCGGAGTCGTCTTGCCGGGTTTGCGCGCCGTCAGGTTGACCGACAACAGCACCAGGGGAGGCTGTGTCGGCAGCGCCCGATAGCGGGCGAGAAACCGTTCGGCCTGTGGCAGGTGCTTGCCATAACGCACAGCCGCAACCAGCACGACGGGTTCGAGACTGTTTCCCTCCAGCGGCGTTTGTACCGCGGCGGCCAAGTCCGTCAGCTGGGTTTTTATACCCGTTTCGGCAAGACAGCCCGCGATTCGTTCAGCAATACGGCGCGACTGACCATCGTGGGTAGCGTAGCAGAGCAGCATCTCGTTGCCAGATGATGGAACCAGAGGCGAGGGGATTAGCGCAACATCGCTCTGCCGGGAAGACTCTCTGTTGGTGAAAAGCTACGCCGCTTTGGCCGCCAGGGCACAAAGCAGGGCAACCGTCTCCGGCAGAACCCACCCCTGGGCTTCAAGCAGTCGGCCCGCCGCCGCATCGTCCGCGGCGGCTTGGGTGATGGTGGTGTGCTGCAGCCTGATGCGAAGAGTCCCCGCAGCTGCCTTGGCGTTGAATACGTTGTCATCCACCAGCACGGCCTTGCCGACCAAGGTCCCGTCGTCGCGATCGTCGAGCTTCGCCAAAAGATCGTCATAGGAGCTGGGGCCATGCTGCGCGCCCAGCAGCCGGCTGGCTTCGTATGCGCCACCTGCCAGAACGACCGCGCTACCGGTACCGATCAGGACATTGCGCCGTGTCAGAAGGTCTTTCATCGCAGCTGACCCTTCACGTGATCCGCCAGCCGCAATGCCATCGCCACAATGCTCAAAGTCGGATTTACGGCGGCATAGGTAGGATATATCGCGCTGCCCGCCACGTAGAGATTGGCGATGCCATGAACCTTGAGGTCCGCGTCGACCACGCCCTTTTTGGGGTCGGTGCTGGCCCGTGCCGTTCCCATGTGGTGGTTGCCCCAGTCGAGCCCGGCAAGCCACTGGCTGCGTTCTTTCATGTTGAGGCGGATCATGCCGACACGCGATTCCAGAAGCTGTCGGCCGAGTTCCTTCAGGGTGCTGCGGAAATGCGCCAGGTCGGAATCGGACAGTCGCATGGCGAGATTGATCTCGGGCATGCCGAGCGCGTCGCGTTGGTGGCCAAGGGTGATCCGGCGGTCGGGATCGGGCGTCACTTCGCAACCACCGCCCAGCGTGAATGCGGCCGCATTGCTGCCATCGACACCCAGCGCATTGGCGGTCGCCGCCACAGCGGCGGTGCCCAGATCGTCCAGTTTGGTCGGGCTCTCGATGGTGATCGAGCAATCCATCACGCCATGGGCGCGGCGGTAGCTCGCGCTCGGGAACAGGCCGGCGCGCATGATGGCGTTGTGCATCGGCTGGTTGTGCAGGTAGTAGTGCGGCATCTTGCCGTCGAACGTGACAAGGGTCGCGATATCACGCGGAATGGGGTGATCGGCGAAGTAGCGCCCGACGAGATCGTTGTGGTTGCCGACGCCGGCCGGCACCACGTCGTTGGACGCCAGCATCAGGCGGGCGATCTCGATCGCGCCCATGCCCAGGATCGTGCATTTGGGTTTGACGGTGAAATGGCGCCCGGTCAGCGTGGCAACGTCGAGTTGGTCGAGCTTGCCGCCGTCCTGCGCTAGGCCGAGCCGCGTGATGTTGGCTTGGAGATAAACCTGAAGGTTGCGGACGCGCTTGAGATCGTCGGCATAGCGTTCGCCGAAATGGGTCGGCAGGAAGCTGTTGCGCATCCGGCTGAACTGGAACCAACGGTTCGTCACGCCGCCTTCGCCGAGCGTGATCATTGCGCCTTCTTCCGGCGACCAGCTCTCGGCCGCCTGGTAATGCCAGGGGCCGGCTTCGCACAGCTTTTGGGCGCGCGGGTAGTGAGGTTTGATGGCGTCGAGCCCGAACGGCCAGCCCGAATGGGGCATCCAGTTGCGTTGTTCGAAGTCCAACGGATCCATCGGGCGGATCCAGCCGCCCCAGATGTTGGTCCCGCCGCCCAGGTAGCGCATCCGCGAGGCCCGCAAACCGAGATAACGCACACCGGTTTTGGTGCCGGCATAAAGGGCCTGCGTTTTCATGTTGAAGGTCATGCCGCCGCTTTCGAACAGCATGACGCGCAGCGGCGTGTTGGCGAGCGCAAGCGCAATGGAGATTCCTGCCGGCCCTCCGCCGACGATAGCGAGGTCGGGTTGCAAGACTGTGCCGTCGGGAACGGTGCGGGCGTCGATAAATGCACTCACGGCGCGACCCCTTTGATAGACACCAATTAGGTGCGGTCAGCCGCTTTCACGGGTGCCACGGCGGGTCGTTTAGGAGCATTTGCCCCTGCGCGACAAGCCAGAATTTGTCGCACGCCACGCGGTTACGCCACCCTATCACCAAGGTGGCCGGAGCATGGCAACGACCGCCACGGGCGGGCGGCTAGACACCGGCATCCAGCATCAGGCTAAGCCTCGGTCCTGCATGGGGTCTTGCGGGAATGCAACAGACGCAGATGAGGCGCTCACTCGTTCGCAAGATAGGAGGACAGGGCATAAATCTGCCTGTCGGTCATGTGCTTGGTCTCGGACCGCATCATCTTGTTCTTCCGCAGGCCTGAATGGAACCCGCCCATCACCATCCGGAAATAGTAGGCGTGCTGGCCGGCAATTCGCGGGACCGAACCACTGCCGTTGCCGTCCTTGCCGTGGCATTCCTGGCAGGCAACGATTCCCTTTGCCGGATCGCCGTTCCTGTAAAGTTTCTCGCCTTCACTGGCGAGCGCGCCGCCGGTCTGTGGCGGCGTCGGTTTCTGGGAGGAAAAATACTTGGCCAGCTCGTCGATTGTCTTGTCGTCGAGGTTGTGCGCCTGGACCCACATATAGCCGCGTGCGCGGGTGTCGTCGCGGCGATGACCGCGGAACGCCTTGAGTTGAGCCTCGAGGTATTGGGCATGCTGTCCGTTGAGCCGTGGATAGATCGGGATGGGGCTGCTGCCTGTCACACCGTGGCACTTCTGGCAGGTCGACAGCACCTTGGGGGGGGCGACGGACTGTGCGCCGGATTCTGGTTGGGCTGCTGCGCCGATCATTGCCATCAAGCCGGCGCTTGCGGCTGCCAATGCGAAAACCTGGAATTTCGTCAAAGCGCATACTCCCCTTATGCGTAGTCGGATCGCACGGGCAGAAAACGCGTAGGAATGGTCATCTTGCACAACAGTTTCTGTACGCGCCCACGCACCCGGTCACCCGAGTATCATTTGAACAGTTCTAACACAGGGTTTATGGGCGCCAAATGCTTTTTTGGCATCGGGGGGCACACCGAATACGCGACGGTGTACCTCCCCGCTATTGCATGACGCACCGTTACGACAAGACGCCGGAGAAACCGAACATCACCGGCACCAGCCCAGCCGTGACGGATTCCGGACGGGCCTCAGCGATCTTTCAGGTTCGTTGCCCTGAGTATCACCGTCGCTGAGCAGAACTCGCCGGCATCCTGCGCCGTGCTTTCGTCCGCGCCTGGCTTGACGTACTTCAACGAGATCGCTTGTTGCGACTTGTTGATGCAGACCTGTGTAATGGGGGCCGTGCCGGCCGGCGTGTCAGCCTTTACTGCTCCGCACACCGCCGCATCGTCGGCGAAAGTCTGTGCCATGCGTGCCGTTTGGTAGAAGGCGCTGTTGGTCTTCAGGTACAGGTATCCGGCGCCATCCACCGTCTGGACGTATTGGAGGTTCTTGCCGTCGTTGCAGGTTGCGACCCAGGTTGTCGCATTCGCCGCCACGGCTGTCGCAGCGGTCAGCGCTGCAATCAAAAAGGTTTTGTGCATCGGGATCTCCCTAGTCTCGGCGCTTGCCT
>JBJKRM010000239.1:0-15484 GCA_046704685.1 Rhizomicrobium sp. | reverse complement strand
GCATGAAGCACTGCTGCGGCGCGACGGCAAACATTTGCCGCGTGAGCAATGGTACGACGCGTTGGGACGGTATTTCCTGGCCGGAGCGAAGCGGGGCGCAATGTTCGTCTGCGAGTCCGAGGGGCGGCCCGTCTCGGCAATCTTCATAACCAACCATGGCGGCATCGCGACCTATGTAATCGGTGCCTCTGCAGCAGACCGAACGCGCTTTCCCAAGATGATCCTGCCCATGAAATTGGCCGTGAGCTGGGCCAAGCAGAACGGTGCCGCGACCTTTGACCTGGGCGGTATACCTCTGGTCGGCGATCCGGACCCCAAGCGTGCCAGCATTGCAGAGTTCAAGTATAGTATCGCCCGTGACGAGGTCGCCCTGGTGCGCGAACATGTGCGATGGTTCTAGGGATGAACGTATATCTCTGTGTCTCCATTGATTGCGAATGCGACAAGGGGCCTGGCTGGCGGACCCGGAAGCCGCTTGCTTTCTCAGGCATCACGGTCGGCCTCAAGGAGCGTCTTCAGCCTTTGTTCCGGCGCTTTAAGGCTAGGCCGACTTATCTGCTCTCTCCGGAGGTCTTGCGTGATGCTCCGGCGCTCGAAACACTTGCTGTTCTTGATCGCGA
The DNA here is from genome assembly GCA_046704685.1 of Rhizomicrobium sp. Taxonomy (GTDB): domain Bacteria; phylum Pseudomonadota; class Alphaproteobacteria; order Micropepsales; family Micropepsaceae; genus Rhizomicrobium. Next base: position 14,864 of record JBJKRM010000239.1, on the reverse strand, counting down.
GGCCGAGTTGGGGACGCATCTGCATGCGGAGTTCGCCGAGCCCGGGAGCTTCGTGCCGGAGGTTACATCAGCGTTCCAAAGTGGCTGTGATCGAGAGACAGAAGGGTGCAAACTTGCTTACCTGACCAGTCTTTTCGAGCAAGCCTTTGGCCATGCGCCACGCTCGTTTCGCGCCGGTCGGTTCGGCATCGGCCGTCATTCGCTGGGGCTGCTGCAGGACTTGGGCTATCACGTTGATTCCAGCGTCACGCCGCGCAAGGATTGGACCCGATTGGGTGCGGCGGACGCTGCATTCTTCGACGCGCCGTCTCAACCCTATTGGCCCGTGCTAGACAATCCGGCGCTGGTGGCTGGCGGCGCTGGATCGCTACTGGAAGTGCCAGTGACCATCCGGCCTGGCCCGTTGGGAGGATTGCTGGACCGCTGGATCGAGCCACGCTGGTTGAGGCCGACACACAACAGCGGCGAATGGCTTATCCGGATTGCGCGGGACGAGATCGCGGCAGCCGGCGCGAGCGGGCGCCCCATTGTGCTCAATTGCATGTTTCACAATGTTGAGATCGTGGCCGGTGCCAGCCCATACGCAGCTAGTGATCGCCAAGCGCAAACCATCCTGCAGAACCTCTCGGCTCTGCTCGCCTGGGCCGAGCGTGAATCCGTGCGGACGGTTGGGCTCGCCGACGTGCCGGAGCTTTTCAGCCCGGAAGATCAGCGGGTCTGTACAGCGATTGGAAGCGTCCGATATCATCGCGACACTGCGGGGGAGCGTTCGGAGTAGGTCCGGTCGCCGGATCCTCCGCTGGAATCTGGCATGCTATCCGTCCAGCACTTGGTTAAATCGCTATCCGGACGCCGGGTCATTGAAGACGTGACGCTCTCGTTCGAGCGGGGCGAGGTGGTCGGTCTTCTCGGCCCCAACGGTGCCGGCAAGACCACGACGTTTCGCATGCTGACCGGCCTGATGGTTCCGGATGCCGGCAGGATTGAGCTGGACGGCTTGGATATCACGCGTCTGCCGTTCTACGAGCGGGCGCGCCGCGGCATCAGTTACCTACCGCAAGATTCGTTTGTGCCGCGCTCGCTATCGGTTACCGACAATCTGTTGATGGTTCTGGAAGTGCGCCGGCCTAAGCGCAGCGCGCGACGGGCGGTATTCGACGAGCTGGTATCGCAGTTTCATCTCGAGCCGCTGCTTTCAGCCCGTGTCGGAACACTGTCGAGCGGCCAACGTCGACGCTGCGAAATCGCCATCACCATCGCGTGCGAGCCACAATTCGCTCTTTTCGACGAGCCATTTGCCCGGGTCGATCCGCAGATGATCATCGAGATGACCAGGTTGATCCGCGAGCTGACCAACCGCGGCATCGGCGTTCTGATCACCGACCATAATGCGCGCGAGCTGTTCCAGTTGGTCGACCGTGCTTATGTCATCGAGAGCGGGCGTGTGCTTGCGCACGGGACGGCGGAGACGTTGCTCGACCACTCGGAAGTCCGACGGGTGTATCTTGGCGAGGATTTCCGGATATGAACGCGCTCCTCAGAGTGTTGCACAGCATATGGCGGCCTTTTGGTCCCATGTACGCCCGTCGCTTCATCGCTGCCGTGGTGCTGCAGGTGCTCGTGGTGATGGCACTTTTCGAGGCGGTGTTCCTGGCCGAGCGCTTTCCCATGGTGTTCCGGCTCGTGTTCCAGCATCACGCAGATCCGGTGGATACCGGGCTCCTTCTGTTGTTCAACGGTACCCAGGTGTTCGATCTCGCCCTTGCTATCGCCATCCTGATGGCCGTGTACTGGACCACGCTGCGCTGGCGAGAGAACCGCGAGCTGCTGGTCCTGGTTGCGGCCGGGACCGGCCCGGGCCAGTTGATCGCCCTGGAGTTAACCATTGCGGTCGCCGCGCAGGTCTGTTCATTGATGATGTCTGGTCTGGTCGAACCGGCCTCGCGTTACGAACAGCGCGTGATTCTGTTCGACGCCCAGGTGCGCGCCCTCCGAAACGGCATCAACACCGGTCAATTCTATCAGTTTCCCGGCAAGGTGGCGTATGCACCAGCGGAGAATGGACAGGAGGGAGCCTCGCAGCAGACCAGGGGGCTGTTCGTATATGAGCAGCTTAAACCGGACAGCTTCCGCGTGGTCACAGCCGATCATGCGAGGTTGAGCGGACCCGATCGCTCTGGTCGCATTGTCCTGAAACTGACCGGGTTGACGGCTCATACTTTCACCAATCTCGGCACCAGCAATGGCAAAAAGAGCCGTGGCGCCTGCGTCGATTGCGGCAAGGCTGCCGTCACGGGCATTGCGCTTTCGGCCAGTAACGTCACGCAGGCTATGAATATCGATGAGTTGCTGACGCTTGAACCGCGAGGCAGCGAGCCCAGCGAGATGACGCTCTTCGAGCAGTTTGCCGGGGGGGCGACGGTTTCGGCCAAGCGACATCGGGAAGACATGCGCCTGCTGGGTGAACGGCTGTCACGCAGTTTTCTATGCCTTTTGGCGCCGCTGATCGCCATGGCGGCGGTCTGCATGACCACGCGTGCGACCAATTATTTTGTCCTGCCGCTGGCCTGCATGGCTTTGATGGCGCTCAACGTCACCAGTGAATGGCTGGTCCGGGTCATCGTGCCGCTTGATCCGGCCGCTGCGCTGCGAACGCCAGCTGTCGTTGCAGCTGTCATGGCGGCACTGTTGCTTATCCACATCGTCCGAAAGCAGGGCAAACTCGCCCTGCCGCAATTGGCGCGCCCATGAAGCGGATCGGTTTGGCTCTGTTCGGTCGTCACACCCGGTACATGCTGGCCGGCTATCTCCGCCATGTCTTCATCGTGACCTCCATCCTGTTGGCGATCGCTCTCACCATCGATCTGTGGCCGCAGTACCAGATGGTGGCGGAGAGTGGCGGTCCCGGTGTCTTGGCTGGTGTCTGGGCCATGGTCCGTTTCTCGGCTTTGCGCACGCCCGGATTGATAGCCCCCTTCCTGCCGTTCGCGACCTTCGTCGGGGTGTTATGGACCGAGGTGGTGCACACCCAGTCCGGCGAACGCATGCTGGTGTGGAATAGCGGCCGTTCGCCGATACGGTGCCTGGTTCCAGTGCTTTTGCTTGGGGTCATCCTTGGCGTCGCCGAGTTTGCCATGGACGCGTATCTCGGGCCCGCCTCTATGGACGTTCAGATGGCCGAGCGCCTGGGCCGTGACGGCCGGAGACTGGACCGTAATCGGATCAGCAAGCCTTCTTGGATTGCGGTCTCCGGTGGTCTGCTGCGGACCCAGATCCAGTATGGTCCTCCTGCCGTCTTGCACGACCTAACGTTCTTCAAGCGCGATTCATCGGGACGGTTGAGTGAGGTCATCACGGCCGATATCGCCCACCGGAAAAGCGGAAGCGATCTCTGGCAGATGCAGAATGGCTTGAGTTGGAAGGCCACACGCGGTTTGGTGCGCCGCAGCGACAAGATGGTTCCGTTTTCGACCCGGAGCATACGGCTCGCCCTCGACCCCGTGCTGCTGACTTATTTCGGGATGGAATCGCAGTATTTGCCGTTGCCCGTGCTGCGCCATCTGGCGCAGATCGACACCCGCAGTGAAACGAAGGGCTATTACAAAACGCGTTTGCAGTTCGTATACGCCGAACCCTTCCTGCCCGTTGCCTTGGCGCTGTTGGCCACGTCGCTGTCGCTGCTGCTTTTGGCCTATGCCACGCCGATCCCGGCGGTGGTGGGCATCGTGTTCGCCGGTTATTTCGCCCATTTCGGCGCCAAGGCCTGTTTCCTGCTGGGACAGAACGACTACATCTCGCCGCTCGCAGCCGGTTGGTTCGTACCGATCGTGCTTCTCGTCGTTACCATGTGCGTGATGAGCATCATCGAATGGCGGCGACGCGCCGTGGGGCGCCCGCGCCCCGTGCCCCCTTCATTCAGTGCCGAATGATGTGCTCATGCAGCGCCTTGCCCGTCGCCATGTCGTAGCCGTAGAAGTCGAGAGACGGGACATTGGGCAGCAAGCCGCTGTCGTCGACCTGGAGATAGACGTAGACCAGTCTTACCCAGCGATCGCCGACCCTGCCGAAGGCTTCCGGATGGCCCTTCGCGTCCAGTCTGACATAGACGGTCCGCTCGGGAAAAGCCGCAATCTTGAAGCTGTATGAACCGTCCGGGCCATTGTGATTCACCGACGTGACGCCGTAGGCGAGCATACGTTCGATGAAGTTGAGCGGCTTCTTGTGGCCGTCAACATTGTACCAGCGCCAATAGGCAATCACGGGCTTATCAGGATCGAGCTTTCCATCTTTGATGTTGGCGCAATACACGACCGTGTTGGAGTTGCTTGAGCGTTCAATGTAGAAAATCTGGTTGGGCTCGCGCGGCACGGGATAGTCCGGTTTCACCCGCGGCAGGTTGTCAAGTTCGGTCACTTGACTCGTCATGTCGCTTGCTTGTGCGCAAGCCGCCAACGCCACGAATGCACCGATCAAGGCGATACGCCACACCATCGTTCTTTCCTATTCCACGCCAAAGGCTTGGGCCGGTTTCTGCGTCGCCGTCGCGCGATAGTGCTGTACGGAGCGGGCATACAACGCGAACAGGCCGTCAAAGTGTTGTTCAAGATCGCCGATCCGCTCCCGGCCCTGTTTCAAGGCGGCCTGCGAGAGCGTTTCGCGGTCGCGGGCCAGGAGCTTGAGCAAGGCGATACTGGCCGCTTCGGCGTCGCCAGGCGGATAGCTTTCGGCGCAATCAGGGCTGGCCAGATCGGCTGCGCCGCCGGTGTCAGGCACGACGACCGGTGCGCCGCAACTCAGCGCCTCTGCTACGACAAATCCATATGTCTCGGCGCTTGAGCCGTGCAGCAGCGCGTCGGCGCTGGCTATCATGCGAGCCATCTGTTCTCGCTCCTGGACCCATCCGGCCAGTTTGATGTGGCGGCCGCGGGATGCCTTGGCTTCGATACTGGCACGGATGAAACCATCTCCGATGACATAGAGCCCGATGGGACGTGAGTTTTGCGCCCGCATTACCGCCTCGATCACCGTGCCCACACGCTTCTCGGGGTGATGCCGGCCGATGTTGAGCACCAGCGAGGCATCTGGCGGCAGCCCGCATTCTTCAAGCATTTGCGCCCGCAATCTCTCGTCCCGTAGTCCCGGCTTGAACCGGCGTGTCTCAACGCCGAAGGGCACCACATGCAGGTTCTGCAAGCCGTATTCGGCGAAGCGCCGCTTGAGCCAGGTGCCGGCCACCACGCAGCCGTCGAACCGCGCGTTGAGGCGGCGCAGATACCACCAATACCAGCCGAACAGCCGGTCGATGGCTATGGGAGACAGCGCGCCCCGCAACAGCGTCTGTGGATACACCGCCACCGGGTCCGCGTGCATGAAAAGCATCTTGACGGCGGAACCGGGCCAGTTCGCCGCTAGCCACCCGCCGCGCCAGGGTGATGATCCTTCGAGCAGGTCGGGTGCTTCGGCATCGATGGCCTGCCATACCTTCTTGGGGCCCCAGAACATGCGGTAATTGCGGTCGAATGGCAGTTGGGGCGTGTCGATCCAGATCAGCTTGCCGCCCTTGCGTGTCTCGACGCGGTCTTCCGTGCCGGGCGCGATCACGGTTAGGCTGTGTCCGTGCCTGGCGGCAGCCTTGAACTTGTGATCGACGTAGTTGCGAACGCCACCGCCGGTCGGCGAGTAGAATTCGGAGACGTCAACGATCTTCACGGCGCACCACCTTCGAGCAGCGATCGGTAATAGCGCAGGATGCACGCCATCGCTTCGTCCCAGCTGAATGGAAGGGCGCGGCGGCGCCCGGTGTCGCCCAGTTCGAGCCGTAGCTGCATATCTCGAGCCAACTGGGCCAAGCGTTCGGCAAAGAGATCGGCTCGCCGCGGCGCAACGAGATAGCCGGTCCGTTCATGTTCGACCAGCGAGCGGCTTCCCGTGGCATCGGCGCAAACACAAGGCAGGCCTGACGCCATGGCTTCCAACGTGACGTTGCCGAATGTCTCGGTCTCGCTGGGGAACAGAAACGCGTCGGACGAGGCATAGGCCTTTGCGAGTTCGTCTCCCGTGAGAAAGCCGGTGAACACGGCGTCTGGTAATTCTTTTTCGAACGCACCCCGTTCCGGCCCGTCACCGACGATCAGGGCGCGATGTGCAACACCCATCTCCTTCAGTCGCCGCAGGGTGGCCGCCACCGTATCAAGCTCTTTCTCGCGCACGAGGCGCGAGACGAAGGTGACAACAAACGCGTCGGCCGCAATGCCATGCTGAATGCGCCAGTCGGATGAACGTCTCGCCGGATTGAACTGCTCGATATCCACTCCGCGCGGCCAAAGCTTGAAATTGTCCCGCATGCCATCGGCCTTGAGGGCGTCGATCATGGATTGGGTTGGGACATAGACTTCGCGGCACTGACCATAGGCGTGGCGCAGATATGACTTTAGCAATCCCTCGGACCAGGTCGTGTACCAGTAGTGCTTCAGATAGGTCTCAAATCGCGTGTGACAGGAGGCCACCACGGGGATGCCAAGCCGTCGTGCGGCACGCAGTGCGCTGTAACCGAGCAGGTCCGGCGCCAACGCAATGTGGAGCAGATCCGGCTTGAAGGCGCGGAGCCTCTCAAGCGAGCCGTGCGTCATGCCGAGAGCAAACCGGTACTCCGGTCGTGGCGGAAGCGCGAAAGAGGGGACAGGCACGAGCGTGCCCGCATGATCAAGCGCTGGCTGCTTGCCGACCGGTGCAAAGACCAGCACTTCGGAACCGTGAACCTCCAGGTAGGAGACCAGACGGTTCAGCGTCAGAGCGACACCGTCGCGGATGTAATTATAGGAGCTGGCAACCAGCGCCACACGCGGTCTGCTCTCTGGGCGCGCGCTTGTGCGGACCTTGTCCCCATAGTCCGCTTCTCTGTGCCATTCGATTTTGCTATGCGCCTGAATTGCCACGATAAGCCGCCATTGAGCCACCCCAATGTTTGACTTTACAAGAAGTCGCGGGCGTGTCTTTGTCAACGTGTTTGTATATCGTTGCATCCAACCTCGGCACAGCCGATGATCGGCAGGACTATCCTCATTACCGGTGCCTCAAGCGGGATTGGTGCGGCACTCGCACGGCAATATGCCGTGCCGCAAAGCCGTCTGATCCTCTGGGGACGGAATGGTGAACGGCTTTCTGCCGTGGCCGATGATTGTCGTACCCGTGGCGCAGAGGTAACGACGGTGTGTCTCGACATTACCGATCGCAAACGGCTCGCCGTGGAACTGGAAGTTGTGGACTCAGGCACGCCGATCGATATCGCGATATTTAACGCCGGGCTGGGTGGTAGCATTCCGCGTGACCAGGTCGCACAGGACGAAAGCAACGCCGAGGCGATGGTTGGCGTGAATTTTGCCGCGCCGGTGCTGGGTGCCAATCTGTTGGCGGATCGCATGTCACGGCGCGGTCATGGACGCATTGTCCTGATTGGATCTGTGGCGGGTTCGTTTCCTCTACCCATGGCCCCCATCTATTCCGGGACTAAGGCAGGGCTGGCGATGTTTGCAGAAGCCTTGCGGCTGCGGGTGAAGCGGCACGGCGTGGATGTGTGTCTGGTTTCGCCGGGCTTTGTTGACACGCCGATGAGTCGGAGCCTCACCGAGCCAAAACCGTTCCTGATCTCGCCGGAGCGGGCGGCGGCCGTGATTGCGAAAAAGGTCGAAGCTGGCGGCCGTCACATCATCGTCCCCTGGCAGTTCGCCGCCATCTGTTTCATGGCGCGTTTTATCCCCGGTGCCGTTGTGCGTGTGGTGTTGTCGTCGTTTTAACCGTCGTTGCCGACCTCGAACACGCCGCTGTAGTATCTGTCATCGCAACCGGGGGCCGATTCTGTCGCAAGAACTGTTCACGCGGATGTATCAGCGGACGAAGCAAAGGATTGAATCCGCGGCTGCAACCCTGAATGCCCGCTGGGGCAAGCCGATCCGCTATCTCCTGCGGTGGGGCATACCGCTCATCCTGCTGTCCGTGCTTGGCTACGAGCTGACTCGCGTGGGCTGGGCGAAAATCTATCATTCCAGGCCGGATAGTGCGCTCTTCTATCTCGTCCTGTTGCTACCCTTCTTCGTCCAGCCTATCGCCGACTGGATCATCTATCGCAATCTGCTGCATGGACACGGCACCATTCCGCTGACGGTGTTCCTGCGCAAGCGCTACATGAACGCCGTCATGCTGAACTACTCCGGCGAGGTGTATTTGTTCTTCTGGGCGCGAAAGAACTTGCGGCTCAAGGATGGTCTGCTGCTCCACGCCGTGAAGGACACCAACATCCTGTCGGCGACCGCCGGACTGGTCGTGCTGTGGCTGATGCTCGGCCTGTTGCTGGCAGGTGGCATTATCAAGGTGCCATTTCTGCATGCCGGCACATGGTCGGTGATTTTGCTCGGCTCGCTCCCCTTGGCATTGGCGCTCGCTCTGCTGATTGGTGGACGCAAGGTCACGGCCTTGAGCCGGGCCGACATCATCGTGACCTTCCTGGTGCATCTGTCGCGTGCCGTCCTGACGCTCGGCCTTGAATTCCTGATCTGGTGGATTTCCGGGGCCCTGCCGTCGGCGGGGTTGTGCCTGGCCTTTGTCGCATTGCGCCTTTTGGTGTCGCGGCTGCCACTCGTTCCCAACAAGGAGTTGATATTTGTCGGCGTCGGCATGGCGGCGGCCAGCATGCTGAATGTTTCAGTTCCCACCAAAACCGACGCGGTTCTGGTGCTGATGACGGGCATCGGCTTGGTGCAGGAGTTCGGACTGGTTGGTCTGCCTTGGCTATTCGAACAGCTTCCCTTCCGTAGCGGCATCAAACCTTCGGTGTCCTGACCGTGCGCAACAAAGTTCACGATCTCTGGATCCGCTGTGCGCGCTCGCCGCTGTTCTGGATTCTCTGCACGGCCGCGATCCTCAGGATCGCCGGGATCTTCTGGGGGCTGCCTGCGGCGGATGGCTGGGATGACGACGGTGTTGCGCCGCGCAATTTCCTGGTCGGTATCATCCAAACCTACACGCCTGGGGCCCATTTCACCTATCCGCCGTTCCATATGCTGCTGCTGGCGGTACTCACCGCACCCGGCTGGATCATTGCGCTCTTGCAGGCGCCGACGCTGCACCAGCACGACGTGATCGCCACGATCACCCAGGTGCCGTACATGACATATTTTGCCGTCGTGGCGCGCATTGTCAGTCTGCTGTTTTCGCTGGGGACCATCTTCGTGGTGGCAAAAATGGCGGAATTGCTGGCTGGTCGACGGGCTGGCCTCTTCGCCGCCGCGGCCTGCGCCCTGAACGGCGGGCTGACCTATTACGGCCAGGTGACCAATCTTGACGGCCCGGCCGCGTTCTGGGCGGTGCTCTCCCTTTGGTTCTGTATGCGCGTAATCGCCGGGCGCGAACCACGTCATATCCGTTGGGCTGCTCTGGCCGCCGCCGCCGCTGTTGCCACAAAGGACCAAGCCTACGCCGTCTTTCTCATCAGCGTTCCGGTGGCGTTTGGCGCGTGGTTTATCCTTGATGATTGGCCGCGTCGCAATGCCGGCCGCGTTTTGGCGGCCGCGGCGGTCTGGTCCGTCGTCGCGGTTCTGGCCGTGCTGCTTGTGGACGGGGCGATCACCAACCCCCACGGTTTCGCGGATCGTTTCGCATTGCTGACCGGATCGGCAAGCCGCGATTACGCAGAATACCAGAGCAACTGGGCGGGCTGGGCCGCCATGCTCCATGATATGTGGGCCAACACGCCCCGCTACTATCCGGCGATTGCTCTTCTGTTGGCCGGTGTCGGCGTCGCCCAGCAGGCCTGGCGCTCGCGTCTGGATGCACACCGGATGGTTGCTGGGGCCTTGCCGTTGTTGGCAGCGATTTCCTTCACCTTGGCCTTCGATTTCGTGGTGCGGCGCACCGAGACGCGTTTTTTGCTCCCGCAATCTGTCTTCATCGCGGTCTATATTGGTATCGGGGTCGAGGCGCTGGCCTTTGCAGACCGGCGCTGGTTAAGGCTGGGCTCGCGCATAGCTTGTGTCGCGGTCGCCTGCTACGCCCTTTATCTCTGCGCCGGTGTCGAAGCCGCTTTCCTCGCCGATCCGAGGTACGATGCGGAGCATTGGATACAGTCCCATCTCCGCCCTGGAGACCGGGTGGAGACCTACGGACTGAACGCCTATTTGCCGCATTTTCCCGCGGGGGCGGTGGTCACCCGTGTTGGCCCAAAACCGCTCAAGCGGCGCAATCCCCTCCCCAATGTGGTTGAGCTGCGGCAGCCCTACCGGGACATCGCCGAACGCAGGCCGCGTTTCATTGTCGTGCCCGGTTTTTGGGTCCAGGACTATCTGGCGTCGCGCCCCGGGAAAACCCGCCCAGGCCGGGCGATCCCCGAAGTAAGGCTGGCAGACTACGCGGATGCGGACGCTCGGGGGTATTTCGGCGCCTTGTTTAATGGCAATCTCCCCTACAGGCTGGCCCACAAATCCTTCTATTCACTGCCTTTGGGGCCGGGAAGGACTGCTTATGAGAGCCTTACGCAACCAATATTCATCTTCGAAAGGGTTGCCGGTAAGCCTTCTTTGTCAAACCATACGGGTTTGTCGCGGTGGGTGGTACACTGATGGGAGCGAGGGGGTGACTTGGCACATGGAACGGCCAACTCTATACCCCTATTTGGGGGCTTGAGGCGCTTCCAGTATTAACGATCACTAAGCGCCAAAGGCCGAGGGTTTTGGTTCAAAGTACGAGGTTTGATGTTTAAGCCATCAGGATTCAGTCCTTGCCTTCCCCTGCCAGCGTTATCATATTGGATCGATAAGAAGGGGGACGCGCGCCATGCCATCTGATCCATCGCTGATGGCGCATGCCGATCGGCGAATGCGCTTAGCCGGGCGCGCGATTCTCGAGGACAACGGCAACCCATTTTTTGCGCCGTTGGATCAGTTGCGGGCTGATGCGCGGCGCCGTGGCACCGACCTCGTCAGTTTCGCCAACTACGATTACCTCGGCTTGGCGGATCATCCGACGATCAGAGCCGCAGCGCGCACGGCACTCGACAAGATCGGTGTCGGAGCTTTGGGTTCACGCCTCGTTGGCGGCGAGCGCCTGATCCATGGCGATTTCGAACATGCGCTGGCGAAGTTCACCGGTGCGGATGCCTGCCTCACCTTGGTGAGCGGCTATCTAACCAATTTGACCACCATCGCCCATCTGATGGGGCGCCGCGACCTCATCCTCTACGATGAGCTGAGCCATAACAGCATCGTGGCGGGTGTGGCGTCCTGCAAGGCGGAGGCCGTCGAGTTCCGCCACAACGACATGGATCATCTTGAGTCGTTGCTCAAACAGGCGCGGTCCAATCATCGCCACTGTCTTATCGTGGTGGAAAGTCTTTACAGCATGGACGGGGATATCGCGGATCTTCCGGCGATCCTGTCGCTGAAGGACAAGTACGGCTGCTGGCTCCTGGTCGATGAGGCCCATTCGATTGGCGTCCTCGGCAAGCATGGTCGCGGCCTTAGCGAACATTTCGGCGAAGACCCGCAGCGCATCGACATCATCGTTGGAACGCTATCGAAAACCTTCGTGTCCTGCGGTGGTTTCATCTGTGCCCAGCGACTGGTACTGGATTGGATGCGCTTCACGCTGCCAGGTTTCGTCTACAGTGTGGGCCTGCCGCCGGTGATCGCCGCAGCGGCCAAGGCGGCGCTAGATTTGATTGTTGCCGACCCCGAGCGGGTTTCGACTCTGCAGTCCAATGCCCGATATTTTCTGGAAAAGGCTCGGCAGGCCGGGTTGACGACGGGGTCTGCCGTTGGTCACGGCATCGTGCCTGTGCATTTCCCGGATTTGAAGACCACCATGGCTGCGGCCGATGCTCTGATGCGGGAGGGCATCTACGCGCCGCCGATCGTTCAGGTCGGTGTGCCGAGGGGAATGCCGCGGATTCGTTTCTTCATTTCGGCGAACCACAGTTTCGAGCAGATCGACCATACGATCGGTGTGCTGGAACGGTTCTCTGCCGATATTGCAGCGGCAGCGATGTCTGCGGCGAGCGTGCTCTAGGAGAGTGCTTTTTCGTAGATGCGGTAGCGCTTGGTGATGGTGGCGCCGAACAGTGCCAGGACACGCTTGATGCGCTCGTTGGAGTCGAGAATCCAGGACAATTCGGCCTGAACGGCGGGCTGCGCGAACTTGCTGGCTTTGGCGTTCTGAATGATCAGCAACGCCACGATTGCCCCAACCGGTGAACTCCACCACTTCTTCCGTACGCCCATCAAGGCAATTCTTCCGGAACGGACGCCCGACACTTTCATCCGCCACAGCATCTTGATGAAACCGAACGGCAGGAGGCGCCCGTTGAGGTCCCTGATGGCTTCGTTGAGATTGGGAAGCATCATGCCGAAGCCGGCGGGCTCGCCGTCATATTCGGCGATGACCACGGCATCGGGCCGCAGGAAGAACTTGAACAGCATGGCTATGTCTTCGATCTCGGCCTTGGTCATGGGAACGAAGCCCCAGTTCTCCGACCACGCGTCGTTCATCATGTCCCGGATCATTTCGATCTCGATCGGGAGGTTTTTCTTGTCCATCCGCAAGGGACGGAAGACGAAGCTGTGTTTTTCCTGGGCCCGCGCGATCAGCCGTCGCACGTTTTCAGAAAACGGCTTCTGGGCCGGATAATCATAGGCCAAAAGGTCCTGTACTTGCGTATAGCCCGATCCGGTGATGCGCCGCTCGTAGTAGGGCAGGTGATGGCCCATCAGCACGTTCGGCGGCGTATTGAAGCCCTCTACCAGAAGGCCCGGCTCGTCCCACATGGCAAAGCTGACCGGGCCGACGCTGCGGCGCATGCCTTCGGCGCGCAGCCAGTTCTCAGCCGTTCCCAACAGCGCGTCAAAGACGCTCTCGTTGTCTATGCCTTCGATGAAGCCGAAATGGCCTGTGGCATCGTTGTGCTGCTTCAGGTGCAGTTCGTCGATCTGCGCTGTGATGCGCCCCACTGGCTTGCCGTCCCGCAAGGCCAGCCAGAACGCTGCTTTTGCGTGCTGGAAGAATGGGTTGTGTTTGGGGTCGAAGTGCATCTGCCGTTCCACCAGCAGCGGTGCCACCCAGTTCGGGTCACCGGCATAGAGCTTATACGGCAGGCGATGGAAAGCGCGCCAAAGGGCGGAGCCTTCGACCGGGACGACGGTTACATCCTGGGTATTGGACTGGAGCAGGTCTATCTCCACACGCGTGTGTGTCGGGCTGCGGATGCTTAGGAAAATGTACGCCGCTTTTCAATCATCATCTGGGTTGTAGCCGGGATTTGTGGCCGTCTTGGGTGCTCCCGCCGTTCGTGGCACTCTGCCCGGCGCAGCGACGGAAAGAATGGCGGATTTCAGTGCACCGCATCCTGGGAGTCATTTTGGCGGGCGGGGCATCGCGCCGATTCGGCAGCGACAAGGCTTTGGTGCCCTTGGCCGGGGTTCCGCTGGTGGAGCATGTTGCCTTCCACGCAAAGCCTCAGGTCGACGCGCTCGCCATCAGCCGTAGCATGGAGGCGCCGCTGACACTGGATCTGCCGCTCATCGTGGATCACGAGCCAGCGCAGGGACCGCTTTCCGGCGTTGTGTCCTCGTTCGCCTGGGCGGAGGCCAACGGGTTTGCGCTGGTTGCGACCTTCCCTTGCGACGGGCCGCGTTTTCCGGCCGATCTGGTGGTGCGGCTGTCGCAGGCGCTGGGCCAACACGACTGCGCGATGGCGTGCAGCGGGACCGACAGGTATTACACCTATGGGCTTTGGCGGACGGCCGCGCTGCCATCTGTCACGCGCCATTTCACAGACGGCGTGCGCAGCCTGCGTACCGCTGCCGACCTTCTTTCGGTCGCGTTCGTGGCGTGGGAAGCAGATGACTTCCTGAACATCAATCGTCCGGAGGATCTCGCTCGCGCGGAAGAACTGCTCGCTCGGCCGTTGCCGCACGGTTGAAGTGCAACCCTCTCCGTGCGCCGCCGCCCGCGGGAGAAGCTCTGTGCGCCGTGTTATTCCGCCGCCACGTGAACCGTGTATTCAGGCCGCTCTTCGATCAGCCAACGGTTCATTTTTCCCGTCAGCGCGATCAGTGCACGTCGCAGGATCGAACCGCGCCGGAAATGTGACGCGAATTCACGGTTGATCTCGAGCGGGCGCCAGTAGTTCGTGCGCCAGCTTTGGAAGCTGTCGGCCAGCAGTCTTTCCTGCTGCGGATGGATTGCCAGAAATGCGCAATCGCACTCGGCCCGAATCTGCACACGTCCCGAAGGTTCGAACTTGACGCTGTGCCTGCTCGGGATGTGCCGCAACCAATCGCCCTTGAAATCAAATTCCTCAGGACGCGTGCGCAGCGACGCCATCAGAGGGCTAACGTCCAGGTAAGCCATAACGCCTCCATCAAAGGAAACCCGACAGTTACGGGATTTGATCGGAAAACGACCCGCCGGAAGCCGAGTTCCTTTCATCCTGTCGAATTGTTCGGTCGTCACGCCATACGGTTTGACGTCATGCGCTGTCTGAACAAGCTGTTGTTGTTCGATGCCGCAGAGCAAGCTGATCTCGCGATCACCGTACCGCTTTTTATCACGGGGGGGGCCGCGCTGTTAGGAAGCGAATGAACGCGCGGAGGCCGTCAGGAGCGGTAGAGATAATCGGCATCAAGTCCCAGCCGCCGACATGACTGTACGGCGGGGCTGGTGTTGAGCAGAACACGGTCCGCAAAACCGCAGATGCTCCGTACCAAGGGGGCCTCCCATGGCCGCAGACCAAAGGATGTCAGCCCCAGGAGTCGCTTCAGTTCCGTCGGCACCAGATCCACCGCCGCCCGCACCATGAGGCCTTGCAGGCCGCGTAGCGG